>JAAAOL010000531.1 GCA_009908885.1 Bacteroidota bacterium
AGTGGCAGACGCAGCATCTTGCCGAGCTGGGCCAGGCGGCGCGGGTCCAGCGCCAGCTGCACCATGTGGAGGGTGGTTGCCGAGGTGTCAGTCATCGTGTCGGGCATGGGCATCGAAAGGAAAGCGTCGAAGAGAACGGCGGGCGCGGCTACGACGACGGCGACGCAGGATTCGCTGGTTCGGATGGCGCGACGGTGCCTTCCGCGATCCATCGCTGGCCGACGTGAATCTGATTGACCCAGTCGCGCCGGTCGGTGACGGGCCGTCCGCGCTCGTCTTCGGGGTCGCTGGGCCACCAGGCGCGGTAGTCGGGGCGGTCGTCGGCCCAGTCAGGCAGCGGGGCGGCGTGCAGCGCTTCCTTCAGCGAGGCTGCGGTACGCCGACCAGCATAGAGCGGGGTCGCGGGCAAGCAGGCCTTGCGTCCGATGAAGAGCGGACGCGCCGGATGGTGCAGGGCGGCCACCAGATCGTCCAGCGTGGGCGTCGCGTCCAGCGGGTCGAGCGTGCAGGCGATGGTGTAGCCCGCGTCGGCCCAGTAGTCGCGCTCGCGGATGTGGGTGCCGGTTGAGGCCGAGCCGCCTTTGCGGGTTTCGAGAGCGCCGCGGGTGGTCCACGCCCTGGAGTCATCCATGTAGGGCTTCGAGAGGTCCACCGTCTGGTAGTCCCGCAGGCGGCGGCCGCGCCGATCCTGACGCACGGCGTAACGGATGCGGCGCTGGAGGGCTTCCAGTGCGTCGTTGTCGGCGTGGTCGTAGCCGAGCGCGTTGCCCAGCAGGCCTGTCACCATCGAGAGTGCTGGAAAGGACTGAATGACACCGCGGTTGTCCACGATGGGTGCGCCGAAGCTCATCAGGGGCGCATCGAAGCGGAGAAGCAGAATGTCCATGGGAGCGTTGGGTCTCAGCGAGAGAGGAAAAGTGGACGATGAGCGGCTACGCGGATCCGCCGATCTTCTCGGCTGCCCAGTCGGCTACCTCGGGCACCGTCACCGTTTCGTCCACCTCCAAGGTCTGCTGGAGCGCGTTCGCCGCGCCACTGGCCGCCAGTCGCACGTCTGTCGTGCGCCCGTACATGCCATTCAGTCCGTGGATATAGTCCGCCAGTGCCGCATAGCTGTTTTCGAGCACGTCGCCTTTCTTGGATACAGCTTGGCGGAAGGCGTTGGCCAGCGTGCGCGGCTGCGCGGTGCCCGCTTCGGCGATCAGGCATTCGGCGTAGGCATACGGCGCCGTAGAGCCGCGCTTAGCGCCAGGCGAGACGGTCGTCATGAGATGCACGAAACGGCGGACGACCTCCTGGGCGAGCGTCGGGTCTGCTTCCTCCCAGGTCGTACGCGCACAGCCTTCCAGGTTGGAGACGAGCAGCGGGACGTCGATGACGACGTAGCTGTAGAAGAGCCCACTCGTGAGTTCTTGGCTGTTAATATGCCCGGCGCCCATCTCGCCGCTCTCCTCCGGCTGGTCGCGGCGCAGCTCGTCGACCGCTGAGAAGTAGTCGCTCTCGCTCTCCTCGGCATGCGTGGTGAAAGCATGGGCCACGTGGATGGCAGCGTCGCCCCGGGCGAGGATGTCGCTGGTGGCCATCCGCCCGAAGAGGGCCGCGTCGAGCCCTGTCGCCAGCGTGAGCCCCTTCAGATTCTTTTTGACCTCCCGGCCACCGATGAGGTCAGACTTCCTGATAGCGTCGGCTACGTCCCCGATGGCATCGCCGTCCGGTACGCCATCGGCCTCCCAGAAGACGGGAAAGTCGTCCTTTACGCTCTCGATGACCTCTCCGGCCAGCGAGCGCAGGTAGCGCATCTCGGGCGCACCGAAGATCGTCACCTGGCTGGTGTCGAGCGCCGCTGTGATCTCCTTTTTCGACTCCGCCGTGATAGCGTCTTTGACCGTGCTCTTGTTTGCGGGGCTTCCAGAGACGATGAGTTCCTTGAGCGCCACGGTGGCCGCTCGGACGAGCGGCGCAGGGTGCCCGTCATCGATCAGCGGCTGGGCCACTTTGCGGCGGAAGGTCTCCCGCGAGCGAAGCGAAGCGGGCACGTCGTCGATGCCGTAGAGGGCGTGCTCACCGTCGAAGTTGCGCCAGTGGTACTTGAGGCACTGCGAGGAAACCCGCGTCCGGGTGGTCCCGCCGAAGGGCAGGCGCTTGGCAAAACCTGCGTCGTCGCGGTTCAGCAGGGTGCCGGGATAGGCCGTGAGGGTGTGGAACTGGAGAAACATAACGAGAAGGGGTCTGTGAAGAGGGTTAATAATTGGGGGGCGGTGTTCAGAGCGGCGGTTCGCCCTGCGCATGGGCTTGCGCATGGAGACGCCCGTAGTAGCTGCGTGCGATGCGTAGGCGGGTTGCCTCGGCGGTATCCCAGTCTTGCCCGATGAGCAGCCAGCCAACGTCTACCCAGTTGGCTGGTTGTGACTTGCTGGCGAGAAACTGGGCCATGCGCCGGATGAGCGTCTCCAGCGTTTCGCCGCGCGCTTCCATCAGCCGCACGAACCGCAACTCTGACCATCCTGCATCGGCCAGTGAACGTCCGAGGGGCGTCTGGTAATCGTGCAGTCCCGCACAAAAAGCCATGCCCATCGCCAGCGTCGCCATGCGGCGTTCGTAGACGTCCTGGTCCAGCCCGCCCCACGGTTCGGCTTCTCCGAGGTCCAGCAACAGATGCCAGAGCGCGGGCGTGAACGGTTGCTGGGGAGAGATGCGACGGAGTTCGGCGAGGGCGCCCGTGCTGAGTTGTCCCTCGGTGGTCATCATCCACGCCATCTTGCCGATGGAGCGGGCGAATTCTTTCGGACGATTTTCGGAGGTCTCTTCCGCTTCGGGTCCGAACACCCCGGACACACCGTCGTCGGCGTCGAGAATATCGGTTTCGAGTGGTTCATTCATGGAGAATCACCTCGATAGGTTACGCGGATGCTGATGGGGAAAGGGCGTTGTCGAGCACCTGGTGGATGCGCGCGTTGAAGATGGAACGAGCCGCGCTGATGGCGCGCCAGCGGCGGATGTCGGGCAGTGGTACGCCTTCCTGGGCCTCTTCGAACTGCCGCACCGCCTCTTCAAACAGCAGGGCCTCCCACTGCTGGGCGGCTTCTTCGTCGCTCATCTGTTTTTCGATGGTCTGCCAGAGGGCCTCGAAGAAACGATCGTCGACGGCATCGTCGAAGGCATCGATCCAGGGCTGGACCTGCTCCCAGTCCACCTGTCCCTCGCGCCCGCCGCTGAGCAGGGCGGCCACGGCGGGACGAAGAACGTTCGATTCGACCTCGTCGGCTTTGGTGACGCGTTGCTTGGCCCGTTTGGAGAGCATTTCCAGTGTCTCTTCGCGCGCAAACAGTCGGCGGACCTCCTCGGGCACGGGAACGATGCGGTGGTGGAGGCCCTCGGTCTTGCCCTGCCCGCGCACCATGGCCTGCGCCGTCACGTACATAGGCCCGGCGTCCTCCTCATGCGGACGAAGCGCCGCCGGACGGGCGTACTCCGCACCGAACAGGATCTGCTGGAGCTTCCGATACGTGAAGCCGCTCCCGCCGAGCGTGAGTGCCTTCTCTTCGTCCACGGGCGTCCACGGATCTTCGGTGCGCCCCTGAAGCGAGGATGGCGCGTCGACACGCTGCCCCTTCGTGTTCGCGCGCCAGCAGACGAGGCGGCCGCCCTCGTGCGTGAAGCGAATCCGGCGGCACACTTCGATGAAGTATGGGTCGCACGCGCGGAGCTTGACCGCATCCTCTTTGGACCCATCCCATGAATCGATCCACAGGAGCGTCTTGCCGTTCTTGGGATCGTAGAGCGTGTCTAGTTCCTCATGCTGATCGGCCAACACCTTCAGGTCGCGCTGGAAGCGTGCGCCCGGCGATAGACTGGGCGAGAGCCCGACGAACGGCCGGTTGCCGAACCCGCCGTTCATGCGCACGATGCCGTAGTTGCCCCGGCCCAGGAAGCCCTCCATCGTCTGCAGCGTGACGAGCGCGTAGATCCAGTGCTCGGGGTGCGGGTCCGTAATGCGCTGCTGCTTCACGTCGTGGTTCTTGGACGTGACCAGCACGTCGAGGCTAGACGGCGACGGGACGTCGTCCTTGAACTTCGCATCGCTGAGGGAGCCTTCCGGGACCGGCGGCTGCAGGAAGGCAGGCTCGTCGAGGTCGTCGACCATGAGCCGCCAGGCGTTCTCGTTGCCGCCAGCGAGGCCTAGCAGCGCACCGCGCCACGCTTCAGCTGACTCTGGCATCGCATCGTCGTGCGCACGGACGACGGCCATCGCTGCGAGCTGCACCAAAAAAGAGTACCAGGCCTGCTGCTGGTGCGCCTGAAGTGCGTCGAAACTGACGAGGTCGTCCTGATGCAGGGCACGCAGCACCCCCGGCAGCGTCATTGCCGCGGGGCCGTCGTGCGTCTCTGTTTGGAAGAGGGCGTCGTCCAGTAGCGAGTACATAAGCGGACAGGTTTCTGGGGTGGAGGGTCAAGCCGCGACGGCACGGGACGGGAATCGTCTCAGCGGGATGGTGTGTGCGAGCACTCCGCCGGGACCTCGGACGCGGAATGAGCAGTTCGGAGGGCGCTCGATCCGGATCGCCTGCGTGTCAGCGACTGCGTCCAGATCGACGACCTGTATCCACTCTCGCGGCCGCAGCACGCAGCACTCGCCTCCGCACACGATCCAGAGGTGCGGGCCGCCGAAGAGGCTCTGCTGGCCGTGCGTCTCTACGCGGCCGAACGCATTCGTCAGGGCATCGAGCAGGGAGGGAGAAAGGGTCGCCATCCATCCGCGCCCGTTGCGGCGGGCGGATACGAGGAAGAGGTGTGCGCCGTGATCGACCTGGAAGTGGCCGATGTCACTGTCACGGACGAAGATCTGGCGAACGATGCCAGCGTCGATGGCCTCCAGGAGGATCGATCCGATGGAGGGATTGCGTAAGAGCGTCTGCATAGCTACAATGGATGATGCTGGTGCGTGCGTAGTCTGGCTCGATGAAAGACGCATTGGCACGACTGACGAGTTGCCGCTCGTCAGCCGCGCACGGCCCCGTCAACCGGTCAGGTCGGCGGGGCTCTTGCGTATATCTCCGCGGGCGCGGAGGCACCGGCAGTCTCGTAACTGCACGAGGTCGATCAACGCTAAATGCGTCGTCACGTCCAAAACGTAAGAAGCAAGATCGAGGATGTCAAGAACCGTGCAGATACAAGTTCATTACTTGTCTCATTCAGCTGACCGTCGCCCCAACAAAATAGACCGCACGCTGACATATTCGTCCAGGTCGGGCCAGTGCAGTCCGGTGCCATGGCCGATGATCTCGAAGTGTTGCCGCTCCGCGTCCGAGGCATTCGTTAGGCGGGGTGACCACCCCGTCGGCATGCCGACCATGCGCCCGTCGTCCAGGTATAGCGTTAGCATGTCGGCCGTCACCTCGACCCGGCGGATCCGGGCGCGCTCCAGCTCATCTTCCAGCATCTGGCGCGTCAGGCGCTCGGTGGTCTCAGAAGGTTGTTGCATCGTTCCAGGCGTCTAACAGCGTAGATTCGTGTTCGCGGACGAGCGCTTCGATCGTCCGAAGCTCATGTCCTGCAAATCCGTGATTGCGGTCCAGCGCGACGGGATCGAGCCAGAACTTCGCTTCGTCCCGGTCCCGACGGACGTGAATGTGAGGCGGCTCGTGGAGAACGTCGTAAGGATAGAAGAAAAATCGATACGGACCGATGCGGAGCACAGTAGGCATATCGAACGACGGCTAGTGTCAGGCGGTCCCGTGTGCATTCGTGCAGGCTATGCCTTCCCGACCCGCGTCAGCCCCATCCGGTCGTAGCGAAACCGTCTTCCGTTGGCCGTGAAGGAGAAGCCCTTCTCGTCCTGGTCCATGTCGCTGGCTTCCAGGTCGTCGAACGACACGCTCTCGTCGCCTCGATCTCGAATCAGGTGATCGGGAATGGAGAGGGCACGGATCGACGGACCCGTCTTGGGCACAAGGGGGCTGGGCTGGGCCTCCGGAAGTTCGACGCGCACGTCGTCCTGCCCGAGGCGCGTCTGAACCTTATCCAGGTCCTCCCGAAATTCCTGCAGGCCGAATAGCTTGTGCCGCTCGATGAGCACGTGCTTGGCACTCAAGAGATCGGCGGTCCGCTCTCCGATCACCCATTCAGCATGCCGTCGCCACGCTCCGCGTGCCTCGTCAGGCTCGGTTCCCGCCAACTCCTCGACGATCCGCTGGAGCGCGTGCGGGTTTGTCCCATGCTCAACCAGCCGTCGATTATCGTCAGGAATCGTCCACACGACCGGCGTATCGTCCTCCAGCAACCGCCAGGTCGCTTCGAGCGCGCGCAAATCGGCGTATACGGTGCCGAGGCCGTGGGGGCCGTTCAGTCCCTTCCCTGCCAGTTCTCCCTTCATCACGACGGCAGGACTCAGGTCGCGCGATGCAGGCGTCAGGACGACGCACCGCGGGGTGCCGAACGCACCGGGGTGCATCCGACCATGGCGATGCAGCCGACCGATTCGCTGGAGAAGCACGTCCACCGGACACAGGTCCGTCATCAGCAGTGACGCCGAGATATCCAGCGACATCTGTACCGTCTGAGTCGCTACGGCGATAGTGCCTCGAATGGGAATCTCGTTCCCGTCCTCGTCTTCGGCTCCGAACGCTGCTTCGATGGCGGCATCGAGGCGGGCGCGATCCTCTCCGGCGTAGCGCGAATGGTGCGGCACGGGCGTTCCGTCGACGCACAGCAGCAAGTCTCGCGCCTCGTTATCCAGCGCTGCTAAGAGCGCGGCTTGAACATCCCGGCAGTCCTGCACGCGGTTGCGAATAATCAATACGCGGGCCCCTTGCCGCGCGGCTGCGATGGCCCTTTCAGCCACAGCAGCCGGGTTCCCCGCGATCGGGGCGGTCGTCATCGTCACAGACTTCCGGTACCCGGACGGCGCCGCAGGCTCCGCGGTAGGCTCCTTGCGCTCGGCGCTGACGTGCGTTACCAGCGGGTACCCACGCTGCGCTGCATCTGCCGGCTGTGGCACATCCTCAGCGGTCCGCACGGTCTGGTCCGTCAGCTGCATGCGCGCTTCGGTGCCCAGCGTGGCTGACATCAGCAAGGCGTGTCCGCCCGCCGCGAGGTGGTGCTCCAGGACGGCGTCCAGCAGGCGTGTCATGTAGACGTCGGAGGCGTGCACCTCGTCTACCACCAGAAAGTGGCGAAGCAGCGCTGCACCGCGCATGTGTCCGTGGCGGACTTGCAGGGCCGAGAGCAGCGCCTGATCGATGGTGCCGACGACGATGGCCCCCGCCAGGTAGCGCTTTGGCCCCTCCGCCGCCCACCGTCGTTCGCGAGCCTCATCTTCTTCCAGATTGTCGTGCCAGCGGACGATAAAGGGGGCGATAGGAGTTCCCTCTACCCCGTCGACGTTGTAGTAGCCCGGCACCGCCTGCACGACCGGCGGTGGCTCTGTACCAAACCGAGCACAGACCGTCTTGACGATCCGGTACACGCGCGCGAAGAGTTGCTTGGCGGCAGTGCGCGTCGGGACGGCGAAGTACAGCCCATCCACGAGGCCCGCCCGGTACAGACGGAAGAAGCGGGCGATAGCCGCCTCCGTCTTGCCCGACCCCGTGTCCGACTCCAGCACCGTCACGCTGCCGCCGTCATAGACGGGATGATTCAGGGTGAGGTCCTGGACGGGATGGGGCGTCCACGTTTTCTTCTTGAGAATGCCCTCGAATCCAATCGGGCCCTTAAGCGAATCCTGATAGGACTGCGCCAGCATAGCCTGCTTCGTCAGGCGATCATGCGCGAGCGTACGGGCTCGATGCAGCACGTCAACATCCTCGTCGTCCTGATATGGAAAGCTCGATCCGATCCAGTCGGCAAGGGTGAGCAAACCGTTGAAGGCATGCTGAAAGGACGATCGCCGGGCCGGAAAAGGCGTGGCGTCGTCGAATGCCATCGGAAACCAGCGTCGCGCGGACCGGCCGAGTTCGTCCAGGGCCGCGATAGGATCGCGGTGGTCATTCGGCTCCCACAGCCAAGCAGGCACGGCGTGCTTCGGCTTCACAGGCTCGCCATGGTGCCCCCACGTCGCCATGAGGAAATGTGTCAACTCGCGTTCGCTTTCGAACCACGTGAACGTCTTTTCGAGATGAAGAGGAAGTAGCAACGTCTCCTGCCACTCTGAGGACTCCAGCACGTCGATCATCGGTCGGACGTGTCCTTTCGACCGTGGCGCGTTCGGAAAGGCCTGATCCTGAAAGCTATGGTTCACCTTCCCCGCATCATGAAGCGCGGCCAGCACGCAGAGGCGGGCGACGTGTACGTCCGTCAGGTCGTCCCATCCGGCCAGGCGGG
>JAAAOL010000428.1 GCA_009908885.1 Bacteroidota bacterium
TTACCAGGACGAGCACGCGGGAACGGGCTTCCCGACGACGTGCCTCGATTGCCATAACGCCACCGACTGGAACGAGGCCACGTTCGACCACGCCGCCGCCGCGGGCGGCTTCGCGCTCCTCGGCTCCCATGATGATCTGGAGTGTAGCGCCTGCCATGCGCCCCCACCTGGCTTCGATCCGCTGTTCAACCCGTCGAGCGATCAGGACTGCTACACCTGCCATCAGCCCGACTACCAGGAGGAGCATTCCGACGACAACTTCCCGACGACCTGCCTGACGTGCCACGGCACCGACAGCTGGGACACAGACGCCTTCGATCACGCGCTGACCTCTGGAGGGTTTTCGCTCATCGGCGCGCACGTATCGCTCGACTGCTCGTCGTGCCACGGTCCACCGCCGGAGCTCACGCCGCTCTTCAACCCGGCGAGTGACCAGGACTGCCTGACGTGTCATCAGCCGGACTACGACGCCGCCCACGCGGGAACGGGCTTCCCGACGACGTGCCTCGATTGCCATAACGCCACCGACTGGAACGAGGCCACGTTCGACCACGCCGCCGTAGCCGAGGGCTTTGCCCTGCTCGGTACGCACGTCGATCTGGAGTGCTCGGCCTGCCACGCACCCCCGCCCGACTTCACGCCGCTCTTCGATCCGACGAGCGACCAGGACTGCTACACCTGCCACCAGTCGGATTACGAAACGCAACATGCCGCGGACGGCTTCCCGACGACGTGCCTCGACTGCCACGGCATCGACAGCTGGCAAGGCGCGACCTTTACACATGCCGAGGCTGCCGGAGGCTTCGCGTTGCTGGGAGCGCACGAACCGCTGCCTTGCTCGGCCTGCCACGCCCCGCCGCCTGGCTTCGATCCGCTGTTCAACCCGACGAGCGATCAGGACTGCTATGCGTGTCACCAGCCGGACTACGAGGCGCAGCACGCCGCGGACGGCTTCCCGACGACGTGCTTCGACTGCCACAGCCTCGATACCTGGGACGATGCCGTCTTCGACCATGCGACGTCGGCGAGCGGCTTCGCGCTGCTCGGGGCTCACGTCGATCTGGAATGCACGGCATGCCATGCGCCCCCGCCCGACTTCACGCCGCTCTTCGATCCGGCGAGCGACCAGGACTGCTACACCTGCCATCAGCCGGACTACGAGACGCAGCACGCGGGCGACGGATTCCCGTTCACCTGCCTCGACTGCCACACGACCGACGACTGGCAGGACGCCACCTTCGATCATGTGACGTCGTCGGGCGGCTTTGACCTGGTCGGGACGCACGAGGCGTTGCCCTGCACCGCGTGCCACGCCCCGCCGCCGGACTTCACGCCGCTCTTCGATCCGCTCGATCAGGACGACTGCCTGACGTGTCATCAGCCGGACTTCGACCAGGCCCATGGCGGGCAGGGCTATCCGACGACCTGCCTGGACTGCCACACGCCAACGCAGTGGACGGACGTCTCTTTTGACCACGACGCCGACTTCTTCCCCATCTTCTCCGGGCGGCACGAAGACGAATGGGCAACCTGCCAGTCGTGCCACATGCAGCAGGATGACTTCAGCGTGTTTACGTGCCTGACCTGCCACGAGCACAACCAGGCGGAGATGGACGAGCGGCACGAGGATGTGGGCGGCTACGTCTACGAATCGACGGCCTGCTTCACGTGCCATCCGACCGGGGAGGACTAGGCCGATGCGGCAGGTGTGTCTGGTGGTCATGTTGATTCTCTGCGGGGCAGCCTCGTCCCGGGCGCAGACGGTGATCCCCGCGAAGGTGACGTACATCGCGGGCGCTAACATCTACCTGGATGCGGGTCGCGACGCGGGAATTCATCCGGACGATACCCTCACCGTGCTCCGCGACGAAGCGCCGATGGGCAGCCTGCACGTCATCAGCAGCATGTCCGACCGCAGCGTGCTGACGTTCGTGGACGACCCGTTCCCGGTGACGCTCGGCACGACCCTGCGGCTGCGCCTGCCTGAAGGAGCAAAACCGGAACAGCCTCAGGAGACGACTTCCGAAGAAGACGAGATCGAACAGCCCGTTTCTCCAACCGAACTGATCGCGGAGGCCGACACGGTGGACACCACGCCGCAGAAGCCTTCTCGCACGACGCGCGACCGTGCCACGCGACGTCGACGGCGCGGTGGGCCGCGGGTGTCGGGGCGGGTGATGCTGTCCCTCAACGCGGTGCGCTCCACGACCCGCTGGACGAACGGCACCGTGAACGAGACGCAGCGGACCTTCGCCACGCCGTCGCTCAACCTGCACACGCGGGTGCGCGACCTGCCGGGCGGCGTCCAGTTTCAGACGCGCCTCCGGGCCGACCACCGCTACACATCGGGCCGCTCCATCACCCCGGCGACGAGCGTGCGGGCGTATCAAGCCGTGCTGTCGAAAGACATCGGCGCGACGACGGTCCAGGCCGGGCGCTTCTACAATCGCTACGAGCCGTTCAGTGGCTACTGGGACGGCGCGCTCGTACGCTACGGGCGTGACCACCTCGGCCTGGGGACGGCGGTCGGCTTCATGCCGGAGCGCAGCAACGAAGGCTTCTCGTCCGAGATGCCGCGCTACTCGGCCTTCGCCCACCTGACCCTCGGCGAGCGGCAGCGGGTGGAGTACGATGCCGAGGTATCGTTCAACGAAATCCGACCGACGGGCGACCTGCTGACGCATCGCTACGCCGGCGTGTCACAGCGCCTCAGCACGCGCTGGGGCTCCGTGCGCAGCGACCTCCAGCTGGACCGCGACCCGCTGGAGGGCGGATGGGTCGCCTCGCGCTTTTACGTGCGGGGCACGGTCATGCCGACCCGCGCCCTGCACCTGCGGGGACGCTACGAGGTGCGGCAATCGTACAGCATCTGGCGGACGACGCGCGTCATCAGCCCGCGCCGCGACCGGGCCAGCGGCGGGTTCTCCCTGCGCCTGCTGGGCGGCTCCCTCGGCGGCGACCTGTCAGTGAACCTGGACGACGACGCGACGAGCCGCACGTGGAGCGGCTTCGTGCAGCATCCCGACCTCGGCGTGTGGGGCCTCGGCCTCTCGGCGAACATGAGTTACTGGGACGCCGACCGGGGCACGTCCTTTTTCCTGAACACGGGCGTTTCGCGTCGGGCCGGAGCGCTCCGCATGCGCGTCAGCTACCAGTACTCCCGGACGTCGGTGCTCACGCGCGATCCGCTGGTCACCCATGCGGGCACGCTGCGCCTCGTGCTGCCCGTGGGCCGTCGCTTCTTTACGAGCACGCAGCTACGGGTGCAGCAGGGCGAGACGCTGCGCAGCCTGTCCGGCAACGCGAGCGTATGGTGGACGTTTTGACGCGGAGGACCTGAGACCGATGGAAACGCTGCTCATCTGGATCATCGCGGCGGGGCTGCTGCTCGTCTTCGTCGTGCCGTACTTCCTGCGGCATCGCAAGGCGCAGCGAAAGGCCGAGACCGCCCTCCGGGAGGTCGAGAAGCAAGGCGGCCCGCAACCCGCATCGCTGCATCCCGTCGTCAACCCCGGCATCTGCATCGGCGCGGCCAACTGCGTGGCGGTTTGCCCGGAGAAGGACGTCCTCGGCCTCGTGGCGGGGCAGGCCGTCGCCATCCACCCGACGCACTGCGTGGGGCACGGCCTCTGCGAGCGCTCCTGCCCGGTCGAGGCGATCCAGCTTGTGCTCGGCTCGGCGCAGCGCGGCGTAGACATTCCGCGGATCCAGGAGAACTTCGAGACGAACGTGGACGGCATCTACGTCATCGGCGAGCTGGGCGGGATGGGCCTCATTCGCAACGCCTTCGAACAGGCACGGCAGTGCATCGACGGTATCCTCCGCGAAAAGCGGTCTGTGCCGGATGACGCCTACGACGTGCTCATCGTGGGCTGCGGCCCGGCGGGACTGGCGGCGTCGCTGAACTGTCTGCATCACGGCCTGCGCTTCGTCACCATCGAGAAAGAAGACATCGGCGGGACGGTGCGCTACTACCCCCGGCGCAAGCTGGTCATGACCCATCCGGTGAAGGTCCCGGGCTACGGCAAGCTGTCCTACCGCGAGGTCTCGAAGGAAGATCTGATCGAGACGTGGGAAGACATCGTCACGACGACGGGCGTCGACGCGCACATCCGGACGGGCGAGCTGTTTACGGGCGGCGAACAGCGCGACGACGGCTGTTTTGAGGTGCAGACGAACGAGGACACGTATCGGGCGCGGCGGGTCGTCCTGGCCATCGGGCGGCGAGGCATCCCCCGCAAGCTGGACATCCCCGGTGAGGAGGCGCCGAACGTGGCCTACTCGCTCCTCGACCCCGACCAGTACCAGGGCTACCGCATCACCATCGTCGGGGGTGGCGACTCGGCCATCGAGGCCGCCCTGTCGCTTTCCGATCAGCCGGACACGACCGTCCGCCTCTCCTACCGCAAGGACAAGTTCTCCCGGCTCAAACCCGCCAACCAGGAACGCATCGAGCGCGCCATCACCAGCGGCGACGTGACCTTTCTGCCGGAGACCAACCTGTCGCGCATCTCCGAGACGCAGGTGTGGTACGTCGACGCTGACGGTGAGGAGCACGTGTTGCCGAATGACTACGTGTTCATCTTCATCGGCGGCACGCTGCCGACCTCCATGCTCAAGGAGATGGGGATCGTGATCGACACCAAGTTCGGGGAGCCCATCTCGGCATAAGCCTCTTTTTCAAGAGGTCGGCTCTTCGTACTATACGGGGGAGCACGCACCGCTTGCGATCCAATTCCCGCTGTCCCCGCCAGCCATGCCCAATCCTGAGACGGAAGCCATCCACCAGAGCCTGAAGCGCTGTCATCAACATTCAGACTTCATCCGGATCTTCTACGACGAGTTTCTGGACGACGCCCCGCACATCCAGGCGAAGTTTGCCGATACCGACATGAACCGGCAGATCATGATGGTCGAGGCGTCGCTCTACACGTGCATCCTGGCCGCCGACGACGTGCCGTACGCCGTCCGCTCGATCCGCGACCTGGGCCGGATGCACCACGGCATGGGCATCGGCTCGGAGTACTACGACGCCTGGCTCGACAGCCTCATCGCTGCCGTCCGCCGGTGCGATGAGCAGTTCGACGAGCGCCTGGAGTCCATCTGGCGGGATGTGATGCGGGAGAGCATTGCCATGATGCTGGCGGCCGGCGACGCGCAGGACGCGTCCTGAGGCGCGCTGATCTCAGAATGCAGCCTCTCCGACGCGCGGCACGATGCAACGCTGCGTCACGCGCTGGAGTGCCGCGCCGAAGTCGTCGTAGATACGCCGCTGATTCGCGGGCGTCGGGTCGTGGCAGGTAAGGCAGGCCCCCACGCGCAGGATCCGCTGTTGCTCGACGCGGGAAAACGGCCGTGCATCGACGCGGGTGGTGCTGGCATCGTCGCGCTCGCCGAGGAAGGGAATCCAGGCATCGGCGGGCAATCCGTCGCGCAAGGCCGCGAAGGACGGTGTGAACGTCCAGCGGCCAGTCGTTCCGTCGTCGCGAACCAGTTTCAGATCGCCCTGGCCGTAGCCGAGTGCGACCGGGTCCAGGTGACAACTGGCACAGGACCGGCCCGCTGCCGCCGTCGTGTGGGGCACGGCCGGGGCAAAGAGGCGGTGGAAGCTTCCTTCCTGAGCCAGTGTTGCAGGATCGGTACGTACGTCGCGCTGGTGGGTGTTGAGCGTCATAATCATGCCCGGCGCGAAGGGCTCGATGCGGGCGCCCTCGTCGGGCGTACGGGCGGCGGCGCTCGTGCGGACGCCCAGCGTCGGCGGCCCCGCCAGGAAGTCGGACGCGAACTCGCGCCATCGGCCCTCGGTGTCCTGCTGGGTGTGGCAGCCCAGGCATTGCGGCACCCACGCCGTGTGGCAGCTCTGGCAGGTGACGCGCTCGTGCCCCGGCACCCGGCACGCCTCCACCGGGGCGGCAAGCGGTCGACGCGTGCCGTCTAGCTTGCCCTCCAGCACGGGCTGCCCGGTGTCGTCGAGAAAGACGTTGACGAGTGGCGTACCCCGCCGGGCCGTCGTCACAAACTTTCGATCTGGAAACGGCTGCTGGTGCCGCAGCAGCACGATCATGCGCGACTCGCGGTCCAGGTCCGCCCACCCGACCGTCGGCGGCGGCTCCGACGTGTGGCAGTCAGTGCAGGCGACGTCCACCGCGGCATCCTGATGCAGGTACACCTGTCCGTCGCCCATCGTCTCGCGGGAGGTGTGGCAGTCGATGCAGGCGAGACCGGCGGCGTGGTGCACGTCGTCTGGCATCTGCTCGAAGACGCGCTCATCGGCCAGCAGGCGGTAGTTCGTGCTGTCCGGCATCTCGCTGGCCGTCAGCAGTGTCTCATGCCAGCCTTCATAGTTGGTGCTGATGCGGCCTGAGCGGCTGTGGCATCCGAAGCACGTGTCGTTGCCGACCTGGACGGTCAGCGCGGGATGGGTGGCGGCGTCCCGCACGTCGTGGTACTGCACGTGGCAGGCCACGCAGCCGCCGCCGCGCGAGAGCTCGGTGACCGGACCCGGCGCTTCCTTCTCGGTGCCGAGATGGCACACCGTGCAGAGCTGCTGCAGATGGGCGTCCGCGAGCGAGTGCCCGAGGTCGGCCAGCCCGTCCGTGCCGTTCGGCGTGGGCTGCTCGCCGAAGACCCAGCGGTTGACGGATACGATGCCACGCCCCGACGCCATGAGCGAAGTCTCGACGCGGTTGACGAGGTCGGTGTGGCACGCCGTGCCGCCGCACGTCTGCATCGCCGTGCTCAGGTTGCCCGGCACGACGACCATCGACGCGTGGGCGCCCTCCACCGTCGGATCGGTGGGATCGCCGCCGTGACAGCCGAAACAGCCGAGCGCTGCCGGGTCGTGAAACGGTGAGAACCCGGTCATTCCGGCGTGACAGTCGAGGCACGTCTCCGCGTCCGGCGATACCGTCGCCGCCTCCACGTAGGGCTCAGCGGAGGACGCCGGCCTGGGACGCTGCATCCACCACAGCGCGCCCACGAGCCCGATCGCAAGCAGCAACGCAACGACGTAGATCCACTTCACGCGATTCAGGATTCAGGTCGTCTATGGAATGAGCATCGGGCGACGATCCAGAGAACCTGGCTGATATTTCTATGCATAATGGAGCATGTCATCCCGGCCCCCGCGCCGGGATCTCTCTGATTGGCGTCGTGCTCGTCGGAGAGATGCCGACACGAGCGCGAGCGAGGGATCGAGCGCAGCGGAATAATCAAGTCCGGCATGACACATGGTTGCGTGCACCACTACCTCATGGAGCCGAGTCATCTTCAGGATGCCAAGTTGTGCCTGAGCATAGTGCATCATCCCCCCATCGTAGAGACGCTTCGCCGAGGCGTCTCTACCGTCCGCCGCCCGCTATCTCAGCACCCCTGGTTGGTGATCGTCGTGCGGGGGCGCAGGACAGGCTGCACGACCCGTTGGCGGTCCCGCTCCACGGGGGCCGCATCGGACTTGCCAAGATAGTAATTCGCGGCCGCCAAACGCACCTCGTACCGGTCCCAGGCGTCCTCCGAGGCATCGGGGGCGGGCTCCTCCGGATCCAACACCCTTTCTTTCCAGGCCATCAGCCCCCCCTCCAACAGGTACGTACGCTCCCGGTACTGCTTGATGGCCTGCCAGGCTGCCACGGCGTTCTCCGCTGAGTCGGCATAGACCACGATGTCGCGGTGTGTCGGGAGGCTGCGGATGGTTTCCTGGTCGAGCCCGGCGGCGGGCATCGACATCGCCGTCTTGATGCCGTCGTCCAGGAACGCCTCCTCCGAGCGTACGTCGATCAGCAGGTACTCCGGGTTGTCGCCCAGAATCCAATCGCTCAGCGTCCACGGGGCGATCCGGTCCGCCTCGGTGGGCGCGCCGACGTCAAGCGTCGTCGGTCCCGGTGCGGGCAGGAGGAACAAGATGACGGCGACGGCGAGGCCCGCGAAGACGCCGAGCCACTTCCAGTTATGCGCTGGCATACTGCACCTCCTCCATCTCCTTAGTATCTGCTGTGGGATCCGATTCCGGCTCCTGCCGCTCGGGGTCGAACTTGCGCTCGGCCCACTCCGCGGCGATGAAACCGGCCAGCGCGATCAGCATGACCACGCCTCCGACGACGCCGGGCCGCACGCCGAACCACTCGGGCAGGGTCAGGTAGCCGCTGAAGCCCTCCGTCTCCATCTGGAAGAACGAGGCGATCCCATCGAACGGTACGATTTCCGAGAAGACGAACATGCCCAGCATCCCCCCGGTGACGGCGAGAATCGCGTCGATCTTGGCCGTCGAGACGCCCACGAGGGCCGTCCCAGGACAATAGCCGCCGATGATGAAC
>JAAAOL010000401.1 GCA_009908885.1 Bacteroidota bacterium
CGCTTTGTCGTTGACGCCTCCGAGCCCCCGGGCTGACGCCGCGGGGCTACTGAACATCATCCCTGCCGGGATTCAGGAAGGCCGGCTCGGGCGACCCCAACAACGGGACGCGCCCATTTCATGTCGCACACTCCCGCCCGCGCGTTGCGCTTTGCGCTTCCCCTCGGCGGCGTCGATCCGTATAATCCTCGTTCCGTCAACGGGACGTCAAGCCCTATTTGCACGAACAGAACCCACAGATACGACGAGAGGACCGACATGCCACTTATCCCACTGCGAGTGCTGCTCGATCACGCCGCCGAGAACGACTACGGCGTGGCCGCACTGAACGTCAACAACATGGAACAGATCCAGGCGATCATGATGGCTGCTGAGGAAACCGACAGCCCCGTGATCATCCAGGCCTCGCGCGGCGCCCGCAAGTACAGCAACGACTTGTACCTGCGTAACCTGATGGCCGCCGCTGCCGAGCTGAACCCCGACATCCCGATCGTCATGCACCTCGACCACGGCAACAGCGTCGAGACCTGCAAGAGCGCCATCGAGATGGACTTCACGTCCGTGATGATGGACGGCTCGCTCGACGAGGCCGGCAAGAACCCCAACCGCTACGAAGAGAACGTCGACGTGACAAAGGCCGTCGTCGACGCAGCCCACGCCGTGGGCGTAAGCGTCGAGGGCGAGCTGGGCGCGCTGGGCGGCATCGAGGACGGCCACGGCGCCGGCCTGAGCGAAGAAGAAGCCCAGGAGCACCTCACCGACCCCGAACAGGCCGAGAAGTTCGTCGCCGAAACCGGTGTCGACGCCCTCGCCGTCGCCATCGGCACGAGCCACGGGGCCTACAAGTTCACAAAGAAGCCCACCGGAGACGTCTTGCGGATGGACATCATCGAGGACATCCACAAGCGCCTGCCCAACACGCACATCGTCATGCACGGCAGCAGCAGCGTCCCGCAGGAACTGCAGGAGATCATCAACCAGTACGGTGGCGACCTGAACCCCACCTACGGGGTGCCGGTCGCGGAGATCCAGCGCGGCATCAAGCACGGCGTCCGCAAGGTCAATGTCGATACCGACAACCGCCTGGCCATCACCGGCGCAATCCGCAAGGTCTTCGCCGAAAGCCCCGAGCAGTTCGACCCCCGCAAGTACCTCGGCCCCGCCCGTGACGCGATGAAAGAGGTCTGCAAGCAGCGTATGGTCGCCTTCGGCCAGGCCGGCTGGGCGGGCAAGGTCCCCGTCAAGTCCTGCCGGGAGATGGTCGACTTCTACACGACATAGTCGCCCGTAGCCGGTAGCCCGGAACCGGGAACCCGGTATTGGAATAAAGGTACGGAATGCGGCGGGGCGTTTTCATGAACGGCTCGCCGCTTTCGTGCCCTGATGGAACGCATAGCGGGGAACCTGGAAAGACAAATGGGCCGCAGAGACGCTGAAACTGCCAGGGCAGGCAGAGAGTTCTCAGTGAGTCGGTCTAACGGTCACCGTCGGGCTCACGCTGCGGCGCTGAAGACCATGCCCGGAGACGACCTGCTCGTAGACGGCTGGAAGAAATCCGCAAACGACCCCCTTTCCGCTTGACGAAGACTTGCTCATATATGGACGTGATTTGAATCGCTCCTCCTGACGCGCGGCGGATGGTTTTCTGTTCCCTGCGTGGCGGCAGCGGGATAACGTATAGGCATGAGCGAAGCGCCTTGCATTCCAGAGCCGCAGAAGAAGTTCGGAACGTTCGTCGGCGTCTTCACGCCGAGCATCCTGACAATTCTCGGCGTGATCATGTACCTGCGTTTCGGGTGGGTGCTGGCCCATGCAGGGCTGACGGGAACAATCGCCATCGTCCTGATGTGCGGGGTCATTGCACTCATGACGGCCCTCAGCGCCTCGGCCGTGGCGACGAACATGCCGCTGGGCGCCGGCGGGGAGTACTACCTCATTTCGCGCAGCGTGGGGCTGACCATTGGCGGGGCGATCGGCATACCGCTGTACCTCTGCCGGACGCTGTCGATCACGCTGTACTGCTTCGGCCTGACGGAAGTGGTGGCGATGGTCTGGCCGGTGGAGGCCTGGGGGGCCATGCCGGTGCAGTGGACCGCGGCGGGCCTGATCGTACTCGTCGCGGCGGTCAGCGGTCGCAGCGCGGCCCTGGCGCTGAAGGCCCAATTGCCGCTGATGGTGCTGGTCGGCCTGAGCCTGCTGGCCTTGGGCGTGGGCGTGTTTCTCGGGCCGCTCAAGCAGCCGGTCTGGCGCGTGCCGGCCGAGCGGATGGCGGAGGCAGGCGGTTTCTGGACGATCTTCGCCGTGTTCTTCCCGGCGGTGACGGGTTTCGCGGCGGGCATCGGCATGAGCGGCGACCTGAAGAACCCACAACGCTCGATCCCGCGCGGCTCCCTGGGCAGCGTGATTGTCGGCACGGTGGTGTACCTCATTGTTCCGGTGGTGCTTGCATCAAGTGCGAAAGTCGGTGTCGAGCAGCTCGGCGATATCCGGCCGACCGCGCCGCCCGTCTGGACGCTCATCGCCGTCGCCGGGCCGTGGCTGGTCTTCCCCGGCATGCTGGCGGCCATCCTGTCCTCTGCCTTCGGCAGCGCCCTGGCCGGGCCCCGCGTGCTGCAGGCACTGGCTTCCGACGGCTTGGCGCCGCGATTCCTCGCCCGGGCGAGCAAGCGCGGTCAGCCCGTCGTCGCCAGCGCCGTTACGGGCGGGCTGGCCCTCGTGACGGTGTTGCTGGGCGACCTGAACGCGGTGGCCGAACTGGTCACGATTTTTTTTCTGACGCTGTACCTCAGCATCAATCTCGTCGCGGCGATCGAGCAGATGGTGGCCGACCCGTCGTATCGCCCGACCATTCGCGTGCCGGCGGTGGTCTCGCTGCTGGGGGCGATGGCGGTCTTCTGTGTGATGTTCCTGATCAACCACGCGGTGGCCTTCGCGGCAATCGGCCTGGAAGTACTGCTGTGGCTCTACCTGCGGCGGCGCGTTCTCGACTCGAGCTGGGGCGACGTCTGGAGCGGGGTGTGGGACACCCTTGCCCGCATCAGCCTGCGAAAACTGCACGAGAAGAAGGGCGATCCGCGGTCGTGGCGGCCGAACATTCTGCTCTTCGCAGACGAAATCGAGCAGCGGGCGGAGGAGGCCCGCCTGGCCGGGCAGTTCAATGCCTCGACGGGGGTGCTGACGATATGCGATTGCGTGGTCGGGCGGGCACGGACCGACATGCCCGAGGCTGACCATCGCCGCAACGAGCTCAACGCGTTCATCGAGCGCGAGGGCCTGCACGCGTTTGGCGAGGTCGACGTGGTGAACGATTTCGACTCGGGGGTAATGGACATTATCCAGGCCCACGGGCTGGGGGCGTTGCGGGCCAATACCATCACCTTCGGCTGGCCGAGCGACACCGAGCGCCTGGCCGAGTTGCTGCGGCTGACGCGGAACATCGGCGAGATCGGGCGGGCGAGCATGTTCCTGCGGCCGCACCCGCACCCGCGAGCCAACCGGCGCGAGGCCATCGACGTCTGGTGGCGCGGCAAGCAGAAGAACGGCGACCTCATGCTGCTGCTGGCCTACCTGCTCCAGCAGCACGCGGCCTGGCGCCGTGCGAAGATACGCGTACGGACGATTATCAGCAACCCCACGCTGGAGACCGACATGCGGGCCAGCCTCGACCGGCTGCTGCAGTCGGTCCGCATCGACGCCGAACGCGAGATCATTGCCCTCGAGGAGGACCAGTCCGTCATGGACGTGATGCACGAGTCCAGTCGCGAGACCGATCTGGCCTTTGTCGGGCTGATGACGCCCGAGCCGGGCGACGAAAGCGAGTACGCCGAACGGCTGAAGGAAATCGTCGCGGGCCTGCCGATGACCGTCCTTGTCCGCAACACCGGCCCGTTTGCGGGGGAGTTGCTCTAGCAGCCCATATTCAGTGTGTCCGGTATACGACAAGCGCATTGAGTGCACGCGCACGGCAGGGCGACGGTGCGGCGCCGGCCGGCGGCGCCTCGCGTGGTCTTCGTGTGCGACATGAAATGGGGGCGTCCCGTTGTTGGGGTCGCCCGAGCCGGCCTTCCTGAATCCCGGCAGGGATGATGTTCAGTAGCCCCGCGGCGTCAGCCCCGGGGGCTCGGAGGCGTCAACGCCAAAGCGCCGGCAGGAGCGTCGTGGCGCTTCGCGGCATCACGGCGCCCCTGGCAGCCCGTTTAGGAAGCTATCACTGCCGCGGCGTAGAGGAGGCACGACGAGTAGCGGCTAGAAAAGCCTGGCAGCCCGTTTAGGAAGCTATCGCTGCCGCGGCCGTGCCTTTTACCTGCGCGTCCTTGTCGCGAAAACTCGGAATGTACTCATTCACCTGCGTGTCCGCTCCTTCATGCTTGGCAAAATGCCTCGGCCTCGCGACGCGATCCATTGCTAAACGGACGGCTGGCGGGGCTTGACCGCGGGAGCGATCCGGACCCCACGCTCACGCGTGGGGGCTATTGAACGCCGCCCCTGCCGGGGCTGGACACCGGCAGGTCCTGGGCCAATGGAATGTCTTCGCCGCCACCGAAACGTGTCGCACACGTGGTCTTCCTGGCGCAGCCTTCGGCCATGGCCTCTCGGCGTGTGGTACTACGTGAGCATGCCCTGGATGATGAGGTCGGAGGCGGCGTCTTCGTCGAGGCCGCGGGCCATGAGGGTTTCGAGCTGTTTCTGGTCGACGGATCCGAGGGCGGCTTCGTGGGTGACATGGGCCTTGGGGTGGGTCACTTCGACGATGGGGGTGGCCGAGACCTTGCCGTCTCCCTGGATGATTTCCTTGCAATCGACGTGTCCGCGTGCGCCGGCGGCTGAGGCGGTGAGTTTGTTGTAGACGTCGGCGGTGGCGGTGTCGCGGACGGCCACGCGGCTGGTCAACGCCCCGCGGGCGCCCTCGCCGAGGAGGTGCCCGATTTCGTTGATCTTGACGATGTCGTCGGCCTTGGCCGAAATGCGGGCCTCCATCTCCAGTACGGAATGGGCCGCGCAGGTGGCCTCATACGTCATGTCGATCATGCCGACGCGGCCTTCGATGAGTTCGAACACCGTGCGGTAGCGCGCGCCCTCGCCGAGGGCGACCACGGCCTTGGGGATCACGTTTACGCCGCCGTGGCGGGAGTGGATGTGGCGCTCCCGATAATCGAAGCGGGCGTTCGCGCCGAGTGTCAGCCGCCCGTCCATCAGGTGCTGGACGTCGGTGGCGTTGGGGAAGACGCAATGGGCGATGACCTCCATTCCGGCGTCGTCTTCGATGGTCAGGTCGAGGTCGACCTTCTGGATGCCTTCTTCCTGAAGCAGCCCGAAGCACATATGCACGGGCTTGGCGATGTTCGTACCGCCCGCGAGGGTGATGGCGACTGTCACGCCGTCCTCGAACGGATCGGTCTGCACGTCCAGGCCGGGCAGGCTGTGGCTGGAGATCACCTCGTTGAAGCCGATGACCACGTGTGCCACGTCGGGGTCCTTGACGGCCGAGTGGATGTTCGCGGATTTCAGGAGATCGAGACCGGTGGCCATATCACATCTCGTCGAGGTTGGGTCGGTTCTTGTGCCTGCAGGGGATGCAGCGGTTTTCGAAGTACGGTTGAATGCGGTCGACGACGCCCTTGTCGACAATCTTGCCGCAACACATCAGGAAGGCGTGCTCGGCCCAGCTAAGCACCTCGTCGCTGTGGGTGATCAGCAGGACGGTCGAGCCGCCGTCTCTCTTGAGGATGTCGATCGCCTCGCGGATGCGTTTGAGGCTGTCGACGTCGATGCCGCTGTCCGGCTCGTCGAGGATCACCAGCCGTGGCTGCATGGCCAGCAGACTCGCAAGTTCCACCTTCTTGCGCTCGCCGCCGGAGAGCGTCTTGTCGACGGCCCGGCCGTTGTATCGCAGGGGGGACAGGCCCGCTTTCTGCATGACGTCTTCGACGTCGACATCCCGGCCGCGTGCACCGGCAAGGATGAACTGCTCAATGCTCAGGCCCTCGAAGCGGGCGGGCTCCTGCCAGCCAAGGGTAATGCCGCGCCGCGCCCGCTCGTCTATTGGCTCGTCGACGATCGACTCACCGTCGAGGCGGATCTCCCCGGTCACGTCGCGGTAGGCACCCAGGCCCATGATCGTGTAGGCCAGCGTGCTCTTGCCCGCACCGTTCGGCCCGCAGATCGCGTGGGTGTAGCCGCCCCAGAGGTCGAGACTCAGCCCGTCGAGAATCGTCGTACCGCCGGGCGCATAGCACAGATCCTCAATGCTTAGGAGTACCGTCTCGTTGCCGGATGTCGTCTCGGAAAACATGGACGATGCATTATAGGCACAATCGGCCGGCATGTGCCAGAGGCAGGCAGAAATCCGCTTGAGAAGCGTGACGGGAAGGCATCGAGTCTGCGGCGAGGATCTTCGGCCGCGTTGAGATCATGAGCAATGCAGAGCCCCACGAGGCCGAACCGCGTCCGGCCTGACGGCCGCGGTGATCACGCTGGGCGCCTTCGCTCTCTGCCTCTGCGCCCTGGTCGGCGGTCTGTTGAGCGGCCCGCTTTTCTGACATCCCGGCCGGACGGCAGAAAGGGACGGACGCGCCGCCGGTCAAGGGCGTCCACCCCGGTCATTTTCGAGGATGCACGCGGGCTATTTCGTGCCGCCCATGCGGACGAGGTACGTTTCGATTTCCGTCTCGCCGCTCAGCGCCAGCGGCGTCTGGCCGGCGTTGTTGCGGGCGTTGACGTCGGCGCCGCGGGCAGCCAGCAGAACAACGGCGTTCTTCCGTCCGGCTTGGGCGGCATGATGCAGCGGCGTGTTGCCCGCTGCGTCACGCGCATCAAGCCGGATGCCGTAATGCAGGTTCGAGCGGACCTCGTCGAGGTCGCCTGTGGCGGCTGCCTGGTGGATCGAAAGCATCGGTTGCTTCGGCGCCGCAGCCGCGGCCTGCGGTTCCTCCGAAGCGTCGGTGGCGTCCATACAGTCGCAGCCGAAGAGGATGCACAACAGCAGGGCCGTCAGGAACAGTGCGATCAGTCGAGTCATGGCATCTCCTTTTGCTTGCGGACAACTGATGAGGCGATTCTATGGGGCCGAGAGGATGAACCACAAGTCAAGTTCGCGCAAGTACTTTATGCAGATAGCGCTAAGAGCGGACACGCATCCGGCGGGCAGAGTCGCAATGGCTCGGAGCCCGGCGGGGCCAGGGGCAGAAAACGCTGTCGCGACGGGGAATATCTGGTCGATGTAGAAAAAGCTTGCGCATGTGGCCGTGTCCGGGCGTCTGGATGGGCGTCCAGGCGGTGCCCGGCGTATTGTTGTTGACAGGCATTGTCGACTATCTATAATCGCATAGGCTGTTTGCCTTACTGTCTTTCTGATAAGGATTTTGGAAGTTCTCGCTCCGTGGGGGCTTCCGCGCAAGCCATTGTGCCCGGCCGGAGATTCTGGGCTCCAGGCGGCGGCGACGCAGGAGAAAGTATGTTCATGAGCACACGACGATTCGCATTGATGGTACTGGCGGCGATGTTGGCAGCTCTGCCTGTGGCCACCGCGCTCGGTCAGGACGAGCCTGCAGCCGCTGACGAGCAGGCCTCCGTGCAGCAGCAGTGGGAAGACTTCCTGCACTACATCGGCATCGCTCGCCCGAAGCTCGCCAAGAGCTACGGCGAGGCCATCCTGGCCAATGAGGCGGTGACGCCCAAGCAGATCTATATGCTTTCGGTCCAGGAGACCGACAGCATGGACATGCTGGGCCGGGCACGCAACATGGATGGACTCTCGGAGATGGCCGAGCGTTTCCTGAAGTTGATCGAGCGGGGCTACAAGGCGTGGCGCAGCGATCCGGATCAGATCGCCAACGCAATCAAGATGCTCGGCGGGACGCTGGAAGGCTACCGCGTGGCCGTCCCGCGGCTCCAGGAGAGTGGCGAGTACGCCGTGCCCATGCTGCTCCAGAAGCTCAGCAGCGACGCGACCCCAAAGAAACTCCGCACGCGTATCGTGACCATGTTGCCCAAACTGGGCAAGCAGGCCGTTCGCCCCTACAGCGTGGCCCTGCAGTCCAAGGATCTGCAACTGGTCGAGTGGCTTGCCCACGCCCTGGGTGCCATTGAATATCCCCACGCAGTGCCGCAGCTCAAGCAGGCGCTCGAACGTCCGGATATCAAGCCCGGCAGCCAGACCGGCAAGGCCATCATTGCCGCATTGATTTCCTGCGGCGGCGGCAACGCGAATATCGTCGAACGCTCAACGGCTGAACTGTGGTACGAGCTTGGCAACAAGTACTACTACCGCGCCGACAGCCTGCAACCCGACAGCCGATACCCCAACGAGCCGGGCCTGGTATGGGTCTGGAAAGGGAGCCTCGGCGTTGAGGCACGTCCCGTCCCGCGCGAGATCTTCTGCGACGTCTATGCGATGCGATGTGCCCGCATGACACTGCAGAACGCCCCGGACTTCCACGCCGCCGTGCCGCTGTGGCTGACCGCGGCGATGCGTCGCCAGATCGAGTTGCCCCAAGGAAAGACCGATCCGCTCTGGCCGGCCGATGTCCGGCAGGCCGACTACTACGCTCTGGCATCGAGCCCGGTCTACCTCCAGACGGTGCTCGGCCGGGCCCTGCGGGACGGCAATGTTCCGCTGGCCAAGCACGCGATCAACATCCTTCGCAAGACGACCGGTGCGAAGAACCTCGTGGCCACGCTGCCCGGCGGCGCCCAGCCGCTTGTCGCGGCGATGGGCTATCCCGACCGCACCGTGCGTTTCCTTGCTGCCCTGACGCTTGCCCTCGCGCAGCCGACTGAAGATTTCCTCGGTTCGCAAATGGTCATGAACCAACTCTCCCAGGCGGTTCGCCAGACGGGCACGAAATACGCGCTCGTCGTCGTTGCCGACGAGACGCTGCGTAACACCGTCATCGACGCCGCCCGCGGCGCCGACTACGAAGTCATCTCCGTCACCTCGCCGGACGCGGCCATGGGGGCCGTCGAGGCCGCCGGCGGGCTGGACGTCATGTTCGTCGGGCCGGGCGTTGACCCGGTCGCCACGCTTGCCCCGTTCCGCCGCGAAGTGATCTACGGCTATGTCCCGGCGGTCGTCAACCGCAGCGGCAGCGCGATCCGCCGGATCGCTGAAGAAGACGGCCGCATGGTCGTTCTCGAGGCCGACAAAACCGACCCCGCGGCGATCGCGCAGGCGTTTGCTGCGGCGTTGGCTCTTTCTGCGGGCCAGCCGCTGGACGAAGAGCAGGCCGTCTCCTGGGCCATCCGAGCCTCCCGGGCTATCGAGGCCGTCGCTGCCCGCGGCAGCACCGTCTATAGCGTCAGCCGCTGCACGGACGCCCTCGTTGACGCCACCGACGCCTTCAGCGCCGAATTGCAGATCGCAGCCGCCGAGGCCCTCGCGGTGATCGGCACGGACGAGGCCCAGCAGGCCGTCGTTGCTCTGGCACTGAACGCCGACGCTGATGAGCAGGTCCGCATCGCCGCCTTCAAGGCTGCGACGAAGTCCGTTCGCCAGTTCGGCAGGGAAGCCTCCGACGCCCAGGCGCAGCAAGTCCTCGATGCTGTCACCGGCGAGGGCTCGGAGGAATTCCTCCAGGCAGCCGCCCAGCTGCTGGGAGCCATGAACCTGCCGAGCGAGCAGAGCACCGACCTGATCCTCGGCACGAATGCCCTGGACTGATCCTTCCCCTAACAGTCCGTTTAGACATGGACCGCGCCGCCAGCGCGCTGCCTAGGCATTCTTCATACGAACTGCATGAATGGGATGCTGGATGATCCCGGCGGTCGATGCGTTTGACGCGCATCGGTCGCCGCGTTTTCATTTCATTTAATACCAGTCGCCAGCACCTGGATACTGCTCAGGATTCGGGCCAACGGATTCAATGATACGAGGGTACTCTACGCCCTCTTCAGGATCCTTTGGTTTCTTACGACTCTTCTTGATCTGGAAGAACCAGTCATCTCCGAAATCGAAATGGTAGACAAGCTCGCAGCCCTTCGGCAAGGGGTACACTTGCTCGATCGTAATTCTTGAGTATGTACGAAGGAGGTCTTTTCCTTCGCAACTGTCTTCGAAGACAATCGTCCGATTTTGCCAATTGCGACCGCCAAAGAACTCAAACAGATGGTCTCGATCAAAACCTACAGCATCTTGAATCACGTCGTGGAGATCCAAGAGGGAAGACTCCATGTCCATTTCTATTACACGCACGCACTCATGGCGCTGGTATATACCCATGATGACGCTTCCCTCAGAAGTCCGAGGAAGTGCCGATCAGCGCCGTTTCCGTGACACAACTTCTTTGTTTGCGTTGCAAAATCGTTCTGGTTTTCCGCCCGCCTGACTTTTGAGGGAGGCGTCCATGATGCATTCTACTGTGATTGTCCCTATCACTGTCTTGCTCCTGTCAATCATGTCTCTCGCAGAACGCTAACGCTCAACTACGACCGCATTCGGGCATTGTCTAGCGGTTTTGGCGGCTTGCGGATGCAGACGACGAGATTGCCTAGGCACCGCGGATTGTGGATCAGCCGGCGTTTGAGCATCAGCCCGTGCCATAATAGACGCGTTGGCCCGGGGAAGTACTCTCGGCCCCACTTGCGACACTCGAACGTCGCGACGGCAGGGGGCTCGAGGCCGGCTTGCCGGGCGGCCCGGGCGATGTCACTCGGCCGGTTCATTCGGTAGACCACGGGGTAGTGATACTCCTCGACCATCTCGTCCGGGCGAATCCGGCGCAGTAACCACTCGTCCAGTCCAAGGCGTTTGAGCAGCTTCGCCAGTCGTACAAAGTAATGACGCCCGTTGGGCGTCATGAGAAAAAACGCGCCGCCCGGCTTGAGGATGCGCCGGAGAGCCGAGAGGAACCCCACCGGATCGACGACGTGCTCGACGACGAAATATGCGTAGGCCACATCCACCGAGGCGTCCGGCAGGGCGGACTGCTCCAGCGTGCAGCGTTCGATGTCCTCGACAATGCCCCCCGGAGGGCTAACAGACGTGTCCGGCTCGATGCCCAGCATCCGGTCGGCTGCGCGGGACAGAGCGCGAACGTAGTCATATCTGAACGGCGTCTCGCCCATGCCGCTTCCGCAGCCGATATCCAGCAACGTCACCGGCCGGGGGTGCCGGCGAAGTTCGCCCAGCACCATGTTGCAGAAGACGCGCTCCCGCTTGGACGTTTGGTCAAAGCTGTACGCACCGGCCAGCCGGTCGATCGGCCAGTCGTCGTGCGGCTGCTGCGGCCGAAGCAACTCGGTCGGGCTGATGTTGGTTGCGGGTTCGTTCATGGTCGTCGGTCCCCGAAAGGGCCGAGTGACCCATCATAGCGTCGCATGCGGCAAAGGCAAGCCGCCGCGCGCACGAACTTGCAACCATCGGCTCCAGGGGGTCTAATGCAGGCCATGATTCTCAACGCACCGACCCCTTCGCAGGCGAGGCACCTCCGGCTCGGCGTGCTGCTGTCCGGCAGCGGGAGAACACTGCTGAACATCCTCGCCAAGGCCAACGCCAATGAACTCGACGTCTCGGTGCCCGTCGTCATCGCCTCGCGCCAGTGCGCGGGCGCCGAGCGGGCCCGCAACGCCGGCCTGAATGTTCAGATCGTGCCGTACCGCAGCTTTCGCTGCGAGGACGGAGGCCCCGCCGACACCGCAGGCTATACCGAGGCGATCTGCGACCATCTCGACGCGGCCAAGGTCGACCTCGTCGCCCAGGCGGGGTTCCTGTCGCTGTGGACCATCCCCGAACGCTACGAACAGCGGGTCATGAACATCCACCCGGCCCTGCTTCCGGCCTTCGGCGGCAAGGGGATGTACGGTCATCACGTCCACGAGGCCGTCCTCGCACACGGCTGCAAGGTCAGCGGCTGCACGGTTCACTTTGTAACGAATGAGTACGATTCCGGTCCGATCATCATCCAGCGGCCTGTCCCCGTCGAGCAGGGCGATACCCCGGATACACTGGCCGACCGCGTTTTCCAGCAGGAATGCATCGCCTACCCCGAGGCCATACGGCTTTTCGCGGAGAAGCGGCTCAAGGTCGACGGCCGTATCGTCAGCGTTCAAAAGTAATTGCGCAACCCGGCCCGCGATATTGTTTGCATCTCGCCCACGCCTCGCTTATAATGCGATGCCTACCCCGAGGTAAGGCCGCTCACCCATGCGGTGTGCGCTGCTACCCGGCGCGGATAGACGGCCTTGAACCACGAACCCCGAATGAACGAAAGGATTCCGATGTCTCAAGACACGAAATACCCGTTGCAGAACGTTGAAGAACCCAACCTTTTCCGGGACATGTTCCCGTATACGGAACTGCCAAAGGTCTATTTCGAGGACACAACCGTCCCGATGTCGCCGGCCAAGCAGGTCTGGTGTACCGACACGACCTTCCGAGACGGCCAGCAGGCCCGTCCGCCGTACACGGTGGAGCAGATCGTCGATATTTACAACCTGATGACCAAGCTGGACAACGGCAGCGGCATCATCCGCAACAGCGAGTTCTTCCTGTACTCGGCCAAGGACCGCCAGGCCGTCGAGAAGTGCCTCGAAATCGGCGCCGAGTTCCCGCAGGTCACCAGTTGGATTCGTGCCGTCAAGAGCGACTTTGGCCTCGTCAAGGACGTGGAATTGCCCGAGACGGGCATTCTGACCAGTTGCAGCGACTACCACATCTTCCTGAAGCTGCACAAGGACCGTCGCCAGGCCCTCAACCAGTACCTCGACGTCGTGCGGGCTGCTCTCGAAGAGAACATCCGTCCGCGCTGCCACTTCGAGGATCTGACCCGTGCGGACTTCTACGGTTTCGTCGTGCCGTTCGCCATTGAGCTGATGAAGCTCCGCGAGGAAAGCGGCATCGACATCAAGATCCGCTTGTGCGACACGATGGGCTACGGCGTGCCGTGGTCGCAGGCCACGACCCCGCGGTCCGTGCCGAAACTGGTCCACGGCCTGATCCACGACGCCGGCGTACCCGGCGAGTTGCTGGAATGGCACGGCCACAACGACTTCCACAAGGTGCTGATCAACCCGGCGACGGCCTGGCTGTACGGCTGTGCAAGCTGCAACGCCAGCCTGCTGGGCATTGGCGAGCGGACGGGCAACAGCCCGCTGGAGGCCATGGTCATCGAGGCCGGCCAGCTCCGCGACGTCGTCGAAAGCGGCACGGGCGACCACCAGCCGAACTATCCGGTCATCACCGAGATTGCCGATTACTTCCGCAAGGCCATCGGCCACGAGATCCCCACGAACTACCCGATCATCGGGCGAGACTTCAACACCACGCGGGCGGGCATCCATGCCGACGGTCTGCTCAAGAGCGAGGAGATCTACTCCGCGTTCGACACCAACAAACTGTTGAACCGGCCAATCGGCGTGGCGATTACCGACAAATCCGGTGCCGCCGGCATCAAGCACTGGCTGGAAGCCCACTATGAGATCGACGTGGCCAAGGATGACCCGCGGCTGCTGGTGATTCGTGACCGCGTGGACGCCGAATACGAGAAGGGTCGCACCACTGCCATCAGTGACCAGGAAATGCATCTGTGGTACGGCGAGGCCTTTGATGTGGTCACCCACACCAAGCCGCCCGAGGAACGCCAAGTCTAGCAGCCATCCACGTGACGGGTCCGCCCGCGATGCGGGTATGCCTGAGGCATTCGGACCGCGGACAGACAGACGGGTGGTATGTGCGCGTTCTGACGTGAAGCTGTCATGCCAGCCAGGTGTTCATCCCGAGTGAAACCCACGCGGTTTGTCGATGCGTCCCCGGGCTGGAGGAAATTTGCCGGTCCGGCCGATAAAAAGGGTAATGGATTGCCCTGCGCGGAATGCTCGCGCTGAGACTGCGGGAAGGCTTTCATGCAGAACGGAACGGATACCGGAATCTCCGCCCGAGACGGCGAGGCCGTCAGCGGCTTTGCCGGTCGAAGCGTACACCTCATCGGCATGGGCGGCAGCGGCATGCGCGCATTGGCGGCGATGCTGCTTCAGCATGGCGCGGCGGTCAGCGGGTCCGACGGCGCCACCAGCGGCGCCCTCGATCGACTGGCCGAGCAGGGCGCGAGCGTCCACATCGGCCAGCGACCCGAAAACATTCCCTCGCCCTGCGACTTGGTGGTCTACTCGGCCGCCATCGACGCGCAGAACCCCGAACTCCTGGCGGCCCGACAGGGCGGCTGCGACGTACTCAAGTACGCCCAGATGCTCGGTCGGCTGATGGCCGAAAAGGTCGGCATTGCCATTGCCGGCACGCACGGCAAGAGCACCACGACGGCCATGGTGGCCACGGTGCTGCAGCGGGCGGGCGTGGACCCCAGCTTCATCGTCGGCGCGACGGTTGAACAACTCGGTGGACCCAGCGGCGTCGGCGCGGGCAGGCACTTCCTCGCCGAGGCCTGCGAGTTCGACCGCAGCTTCCTGAACCTCTGCCCACACGACGCCGCGATCCTGAACGTCGAGGAAGACCACCTCGATTGCTACCGTGACCTGCGGGCCATCATCGAGGCCTTCCGCGCCTTCGCGGCCCGGCTACCGGTCGAAGGCGTGCTCGTGGTCAACGGGGACGACCGAAACGCCACCGAAGCCGCCACCGGCGCCAGTTGCGACGTGGAAACCGTCGGCCTGAGCGACGCCTGCCACTGGCAGGGCACGGACCTCGCCACCGACCGAGGCCGGGTGCGCATGACCGTCCGCAAGCAGGGCGAGGCCTTCGGCGAACTGCTCGTCCCCCTGGCCGGGACACACAATGCCTACAACGCGCTGGTGGCGATGGCCTTGCTGCACCACGCCGGCATCGACGCCCAGCAGATGATCCCGCTGCTGGAGACCTTCACCGGCGCCCACCGACGCATGATGCTCAAGGCCCGCATCGACGGGGTGACCATCGTCGACGACTTCGCCCATCACCCGACGGAAATCCAGGCCTCCTTGCGGGCAATGGCCGACGCCTACGACCCCGGCCGCATCCTCTGCCTCTTCCAGCCGCATCAGCACAGCCGGACGCGGTTTCTCCTCAAAGATTTCGCCGCCAGCTTCGCTTTGGCTGACGAGGTTATCGTCCCGGAGATCTACTTCGTCCGCGACAGCCAGCAGGAACGCGACCATATCTCCAGTGAGGACCTCGTCGCCCAGCTCCGACTGCGCGGCGGCAAGGCGGTCCACCTGGAAACCTTTGAAGCGATTACGGACTACGTCATGGACATCTGCCGGCCCGGCGACCTCGTCGTCACGATGGGGGCGGGCAACGTGTGGGAAATTGCCGATGAACTTGTTCACCGACTTGGACCATAGCGTCCGCACCGACGAACCGCTGGCCAGGCACACGTGGTTCCGCATCGGCGGGGCCGCGCAGTACTTCGTCGAGCCGACCTCGCAGGTCGAGCTCGAAGAGGTCGTCCGCCGCTGCCGCGAGAACGATCTGCCGATCCATGTCCTCGGCGACGGGGCAAACCTGCTGGTCGCCGATAACGGCGTGGCCGGCGCGGTTATTCACCTGACGGCGGACCATTTCGGCGAGGTCACCTTCAGCCCCGAGAGCGTGAAGGTCTCGGCCGGGGTGCTGATGAGCCAGGTCGTCCTGCGGTGCGTTCGCGAGGGCCGTAGCGGGCTGGAGGCTCTCACGGGCATTCCGGGCACGGTCGGCGGCTGCGTGCGGATGAACGCCGGCGGGGCGTTTGGCGACTGCGGCAGCGCCGTCCAGCGCGTAACCGTCATGGACGAGGAATGCAACATCTTCGAGCGGTTCCGCGACGACCTGGCCTTCGCCTATCGCAGCACGAACATCACCAGCCGCTTCGTCCTGGCAGTGGAGTTCGCCGTCACCGAGGATGACCCGCAACGCATCCTCAAGCAGGTCAAGCAAATCTGGATGCACAAGAAGAACTCACAGCCGCTAGGCCAGGCCAACGCCGGCTGCATCTTCAAGAATCCGCGCGGCATCAGCGCCGGAGCCCTGATCGACAAGGCCGGCCTGAAGGGTAAACGCGTCGGTGGAGCGATGATATCCGACAAGCACGCCAACTTCATCGTCACATCGCGGGATGCCACCGCCTTTGATGTTCTGAAGCTGATTGATCAAATTCGTGATCGCGTCGCTCAAGAGTTCGGCGTGAATCTCGAAAAGGAAGTAGAGGTCTGGTAGTCGGCCCGCGCCGTCGCCACGCCACGGAAGGTACGCAGTCTTATGATCGCCCAACATGACAGTCGGCCTCTCGACATCACGGTCCTCATGGGCGGACCGAGCAGTGAGAGAGCGGTGTCCCTGATGAGCGGCGAGGCCGTCGCCGATGGGCTGGAAGCCGCCGGCCATCACGTCACCCGTAGCGACATCACGCCCCGGGATACCTCCGCCCTCGACCGGCCGGGCGCCGATCTCGTGTTCATCGCCCTCCACGGCGAGTTCGGCGAGTCCGGCGAGGTCCAGCAGCTCTGCGAAGAACGCGGCCTGCGGTATACCGGCTCGGGACCGACCGCCAGCCGCCTGGGTCTGGACAAGGCCGCCAGCAAGCAGATCTTCAAACGGGCCGGTCTGACCACGCCGGACTGGATGATCATCGAGCGGTTCCACCCTCCCCAGCAGGTCTGCCAGTGGCTGGAGGAGATCTCCCTGCCAATCGTCGCCAAACCGGTCAACGGCGGATCGAGCGTCGACATCACCATCTGCCGCGACGAGCGCACGCGGATCGGCGCCATCGAAGAACTCATCGACACCTACGGCCGGGCAATGATCGAACGTTTCGTGCCCGGGCGCGAGATGACGGTCGGCATCGTCGGCGAGGAGGCGCTGGACGTGCTGGAGATCCTGCCGGATCACGACTTCTACGACTACGCCGCGAAATACGCCGATGACGCGGGCACGGACTACACGTTCGATCACGGCCTTGACGCAGCCACCGTCGCCCGCGTGCAGGCCAGCGCCCTGGCCGCCCATCGCGAACTGAAGTGCCGCGACCTGTCGCGCGTCGACTTCATCCTCGACGCCGACGGCGTGGGGCAGGTACTTGAAATCAACACGATCCCCGGTTTCACCTGCCATTCACTGTTGCCGAAGGCGGCCCGGCAGGCGGGCATCGACTTCTCGCAGCTTGTCGACCGCATCGCACGCATGGCCAGGGCCCGGGATATGTGCCTCCTGTAGTTCAACGGAATCACCATGGCAAGGACGCCCACGACAACATCGACGAGAACCTCCCGATCCCCGTCCCGGGCCGCAAAGCGATCCGCTTGGCGGGCCGAGCACAGTCGCCTCGGCACGGTGGCCCGCCGCGGCCTGTTGTGGCTGATTATTCTCGCGGCCATCGGCGTCGGCGGGGCGGCCGCATTCACCGCTATGCAGCGGGCGGTCCTGCAGCACCGCGCCGCGACCGGTCCGATCCCGTTCGACGTCCGCTTCGTCGCGACGCCTGCCTGGATGCCGAATCAACTGCAGCGGCGTATCCTCCGTGAGCTGACGCCGCAGATGAACTTCAACGACGAGCAGATCTGTGCCGAGGTGCATTCTCGCGGTACCGCCAACCCCTGGCTGGACCGCGTGGCCGGCGTCCGTCGCCAGCGAACCGCCGACGGCACGCGCGGCCTGGTGCGCGTCCGTGCCACCTTCCGCCAGCCCGTTGCGGCCATCCGGCACGACGGCCGGATCGGCTTCGTCGACGCGCGCGGCGTGCTGCTGCCGTTCCACGAGGTGCCCCGCTGGGCGGCTCGCGACCGCGACGGCGCCCTGAGCTACCATCTCAGCGAACGGACGATCCCGCGCGGCGTCCGGCCGCTGCATATTCACTACATCCTGGTCGACGGCGTGGCCGCCCCGCCGCCGCCGGTCGGGAAGGTCTGGCTGGGTGACGACCTGCAGGACGGCCTGCGCCTCGTGCAGATGCTCAAGCTCCGGCCCTACGGCAACCAGGTCACGACGATCGACGTTCGCAATCACCATCAGCGCGTCAGCGACACGCTTTCGGAGATCACCGTCTTTGCCCAGGCCAAGCACGGTGGGCGGCAGTCGCGACGGACGCGGATTCTCTTCGGACGCTTCCCGCACCCGGAGGGCGATTGGGTCATCACACCGCAACGCAAACTGACCTATCTCGACCGCTACGCCGAACGCAACAACGGCCGCATCGCCGGCGTCGACGAGACGGTGGATCTGCGGCACGACAACCTGATCGTCTCGCAGCGATGACAGATGTCTGTTCTCGCATGCCACCGGCCAGACCGGTACAATGAGCAAGATCGATGGTTGATCATGCGCCACAAACCGAGCCCGTCACGCCGGCGGAACACGTCTTTCCCATCGCCTCGATGGACGGTCGATTCCGCGTCGCCAGTGGGGTGGTGCTCTTGCTGGCCGCCGGTGCGTTGACGGGACTGTACATCGCGGCCATGTTCCTCAGCGGCACAGTCGGCCTGCTGTTGTGGATTGCCGCGATTGTCTCGTCGGTGGGCCTGGTGATCGGCCTGACGCTGATTCGGCTGTACGCCAGGCCGACCCATTTCGAGTTGCGGCCCGAGGGACTGCGCATCGTCTGGCCGGCACGTAGCCGCAAGCTCCCCAGTAACGCCTTCTATGAAATCCGGCGCTGCACCGAGACGGAACTGGGGCGCCTGAAGCGCTGCTTCGGCATTTCGCCGGTGTTCGGTGCGTTCGGATGGTTCCGCAGCGAATACATGGGAAGCATGGACGTCTATATCACCCGCAGCGGCGGGCTCGTCTATCTTCGGATGTCCAATCGCCATCCGCTGCTGCTGACGCCCGAGGAACCGGAGGAATTCCTCCGGGCCCTGGGAGAACTCGCCGACCGCGTCGACTGACGTGCTTTGCGGCGGACACGCGCCGGTGTAGAACTCCCCAACGGGTGCCGTTTACGCGGCCACGCCGCGGCAATGGGTGGGGCAGCGTGTGCATCGCCACCCGCGAATGTTCCGGCACGCGTAGACCGGCCCTGATCTCCGGCGATCCCAGCCTCCTCCACGCCGCAATTCAACATTCCGCACGCAATTCCCGGCCCGCTCATGCCGACATAGTTGCAGGAGTACCGATTGCCCGTATGAGGACATCGCCATGAATCTTGTCGATCCGATATTCTTTGCGCCCAATCGTGTCTGGCGCCGCTACCACGGCGGCGAGCTGCTGGATACGTTCCTCGACCCCGCCGCCGACGGCGAGGATGGACACTTTCCCGAGGACTGGTTGGCCTCCACCTTGCCCGCCGACAACAACGGCCATACCCAGGACCCCGAAGAAGGTCTGGCACGAGTCCTAGACACCGCCGGCAACCCCGGCATGCTGCTGTGTGACGCGGTGGCTACGCATGGCGAGGCCCTGCTGGGCCCGGACCATGTCCAGCGATTCGGAACCGAGACCGGTATGCTCTGCAAGCTGCGAGACCCCGCCGTCCGCCTGCCCATCCAGTGCCACCCGGATAAGTCCCTCGCCCGCGAACTCTTCAACAGCGACGTCGGGCGGGCCGAATGCTGGCGCATCCTCGAAACGCGCCGTATCCACGGCGAGGATGCGTATATCCTACTCGGCTTCCGCGAGGGCGTCACGCGGGAAGCCTTCGCCGAGGCCGTCGATCGACAGGACCTGCCCACGCTCGCATCCATGCTGCACAAACTTGTTGTGCGCCCCGGCGAGACCTACTTCGTCCCGCCGCGGATGCCGCACGCGCTCGGCCCCGGCGTCTTTGCCTTGCAGATCCAGCCGCCGGCCGACTGGGCCATCCGGGCCGAACGTTTCTGCGGCAGCATCGAACTCAGCCCGGAAGGCATGTGGGGATCGCTGTCGCCCCGCCAGGCCCTCGATGTATTCGCCTACGACGGAACGGACCAGATTGACCTCCTTCGCCGCATCCGGCCCGAGCCGCTGGTGCTCCAGCGGAGCGATGAAGGCTACCATGCCGAGTTGATTGGCTCGCATCACACGCCTGCCTTCGGGCTATGGCAGGCGGAAGTGGTCGGCCGCATGAAACTCGATCTGCCGCGGGGCTTTGCGCTGGTGGCGTGCCTCGCCGGCGAGGGCGCGATGCACTGGTCCAACGGCTCGCGCGAGATCCAGACCGGCGACTACTTCCTGCAACCCTACGCCGTTCCGTGGATCGAGTACCACGCACGCGGCCGCCTCGGCCTCGTGATCTGCCTGCCGCCGACGCCGGACCCGCGCGACTGATCCACACCCCTCTCATACGAAGCGCATGACGTGTACACGCACGGCGCACACCGCCGATATCCCCGCGCACGTCCAATCCAGCTGTCGCGTCGCCTGCACGGAAGACGCAAAAACGTCATGCGCAGTGTATGGCGCCTGCCGTGCGGCGAGGATTTGCTCATCATGCGCGCTTGCGGCTGTTGTCCTGAGCCGCTAGGATTCACCGCCACTCGGACAGCACGCGTCGCCGACCTGTATGGCAGGAGCACCATGAAATACGTTGCAATCTTCCACGCGAACCTGAACTACGCTTACCTAACACCCGACCGCTACGAATTCGTCATCCGCGAAAGTTACGAACTGCTGCTGGACACGATGGCCGAAGCGTTCCCGGACGTGAAGTTCGTCTTCGAGGCCTCGGGCTATACCGTCGAGCAGATCGCCCTCCGCGCGCCGGACGTGCTGAAAAAGCTCAAGACGGCCATTGCTGACGGTCGCTGCGAGTTCATGGGCTCCCCGTACGCCCACCCCATGCTGCCGAACTTCCCGCAGGAAGACGGCGAATGGTCGATCCGCTTCAGCAACGAGACCTACGAGACGTTCCTGGACATCACGCCGAGGAGCTTCTGGAACCCCGAGTGCGGCTGGCGCGACTATGTCCCGCACCAGGTCGCCAACTGCGGCTATGCGAACATGGTCGGCGACTTCGAGGCCTACAGCCGTTCGCTGAATCCGGATGGGTCGCCACAGCGGCCGGAGATCTACGAGAAGGAGAAGACCGACGAGACGGCCTTCTATAACTTCGGCTTCACGTACAACCTTCCCGGCGACGAGCGGGCGATCCACTTCCCGTTCGACAAAATCCACGGCATGGAAGAGGGTAAGCTGCGGATGTTCCTGCGGACCGATCGCGTGGCGCAGTTCGGCGTGCGATTCTTCATGGGCATGGAGGGCTATACGCTGGAGACGTACCTCGACCTGGTCAGGAAATACAGCCAGCAGAAGCCCGACGAGCCGGAAGGCGCCGTGATTATCTTCGCCGACGACGCGGAGTATATCGGCACGAACGGTTGGTTCCGCCTGAAGTATCAGAACAAGCCGGACAACGTCTTCGAACGCGTTGCCGATGCTCGCGAGAAACTCATCGGCCTGATCTCCGCCTGCAAGGAGATGGGCAACTTCGCGACGTTCGACGAGGCCTGCCGGCAACTGCCGGCGCTGAACGAGACGATTACCTTCGACGACGATACCGCCTGGCACGGCGGCACGGCCAGTACGTGGGCGTCAACGCCGATGGCCAAGCTCCTGCGGCCGTGGCAGGACCTGGTGCGCGAGAAGCTCCACGCGGCAAACCTCGATCCGCATCATGCCAGGCTCGCCTGGCTGCACCTGACCAACAGCTACAACTCCGACGGTCAGTGGCCGCCGACGCTCCCCGACGCGCCGCACATCATCCACCCGTTCAACTACGGCTACTGCTTCGAGAATCTCCTGCGGGCGCACCTGCTGGTCGGCGGTGTGGACCTCGACGCGCTCGAGCCCAGGGCCACGGCCACCTGCCAGACCATCCTCGCACTTCAGCAGGACCTGGTGCTCGCCAAGGCCGAGAAGCTCGGCGACAGGCAGCAGGCCCAGGCCGCCCGGACGATAATCGAGACCTCGCGCGATCTCGGCACGCTCGGCGACGACGCCCGGCTGCTGTACCCCGGCGAGTACGCCGTTCGGGCCGAGGCGCTCGTCGAGGCGCGGCGGCTCGTCGGCGGGGTGGAAATCGAGAAAACCGCCGCCGGGGCCGAGCAGTTCACCAACGGCGATGGATAGCCAGGGCAAGCACGGAAGCGAAAACGCCTCCCCCTCTGGGGGAGGTGGCGAGCCCGTCCTGAGCCTGTCGAATGGGTCTGCGAGCCGGGGGGCTGGTTGCGGAAGGGCCTGAGGTCACAGGGGCTGCGGCCTGAGCAAAAATAGGACCCTCACCCAGCCTCTCCCAGAGGGAGAGGGGCAAAACCGCCATCACTCCGCCGTTTGCAGGATGACGTACATGGCGTTGGGGGGCAGGTGGAGGCGGACGCCGCGGTTGATGCGGTCGACTCTGGCGGCGGCGTCCGCTTTGGCATAGCCATGCGCATCCAGGGCCGTCGCGACCGTGACGTGCGGGTTGCGGATGTCGACGGTTCCGTGGGCCTTGACCACGTTCCACGGCGCGCCGCCGAAATCCCGGATCGCCCGGCCTTTGACCGTCTGCTTGCCCTTCTTGGGCTTGAACGTAGCAGCGGCCGTCTTCCAGCCGTGCGGCCGAGCCTCCGTGGCCACCTGCACCAGTAGACGCCTCGACGCCGCGATGGGCTGGCCGTCGAGCGGCACGACGATGACGGCTGCGTAATCGTTGTCGCAGGCGATGCTGACGTTGCCCAGCTCAATGCGGCCGACCTTGCCGAGGAAGCCCGCGCCCCCCTGGGCTTGGGGCGCGTCCACCGTCAGCAGTCCGCGGCCATAATCCAGGAACACCTCCCCGTTCGCGCCGCCAACAATCCTGCCGCGGCGATTGATGCGATTCTCGACCACGTCACTGATCTCAGACGACGCTCGCCCATCGGCCGCCTCGAAAGCGACCTCCACGCGCCCAACGAGATAGGCCAGCGGGTCGACCGACAGCGCGACCGACGCGTCGTGCTCGCCGGCGTCGCGGCCGGGGTCGTAACCCGCCTCTTCGGCGATCAGCGGCAACTTGCGCTGCCAGAGATCCTCCAGGGGCCGACGTTCCGTGACCACCGGCGGGGCGGCGTCGACCAGCCCGGCCCGGTAGATCAACGACGTCGCGGGGAACTGGCCCATGATCGGCGGGGTGTTGACCTGGAACTTGGTCATCGTGGGGTCGTAGTCGATGTTGCCCGAGGCGAACCAGTACAGCCCGTCGATGTCGGCGAGGGCGCCGTAGGCGGCCATCACGAGCGGCCCGTCGGCCTGGAAGCGATTCGGCTGAACCCACGTGAACTCGCTGATGATGTTCGGGAAGCCCGCGATCTGACGAAAGTTGACGGGCAGTTTCCGCGGTGAGAGCAGGGCGGAGGCGTTGACGAAACCATCGCCCTTGTCGACGGCGTAGCTGGCCCGACGAGGCTGCCTCGGGTTCACGTGCGTCACACCGTAGTAGTGATGCCTGTCGATGACGTCGCCGGCCGTGTATGTCCATCGCTCGACATCCAGCAGGGCTACGTCGTCGGCCGTCCGCCAGTTGTTCGGCGCGATCAGCCCGCGATAGCCCAGTTCCTCCCGCACGTGGCGGGCGATCTCGGCGTTGAAGGCGTGCTGCGTTTCGGCGAGAAACCGCACCTGGTCGGCCAGACGCTTCTGGTGTGCGGGCCGCTTGTATTGCCGCGTCATGGCCCAGGCGATCATCAGACCGGCCACGTCCTTCTCAAAATCGTCAGCCAGTGCGACCGGGCCCTTTGCCTCATCCAGCCGCGCCTGCTCGCCACCCCACGCCGCCAGTGCCTTCTCCAGCGAGCCGTACCGGCCCTTCAGCCATGTCGCGAACTTCCCGCCGAGTTTGCGGCGCTGGCCCTCCGGGATATTTGCCAGGAACGTCCAGAAGAACAAGCTGTCCTCGTTCTGGATCTGCAGCATGAACAGCGCCGGGTCCTTCGCCAGCGGCACGCCGGTATTCGAGTTCGGCCGCGTCAGGATGTGCCTCAGCCACGCCTTGTAGCCGCGCTGCAGCGTCTCGTCGAAAAACAGCAGGCCGAAGGGCTTGTCCCAGCGCTTGACGGGGCGGCCGGCCTTGTCGGTCGGCCAGGTCTCGATGCCCCAGCCGCGCTGGAGCTTCGCCGGCAGGACGTAGTACGGGCTGAGCTTGACGTAGATGCCACTGTCGCGCATCGCCGCAACCACCCGATGCAGGCCGGCCAGCAGTTCTTCGTTGACATCCGTCAGTTCGGAGTCCTCGCCGGTCGGTTCGAAGCTCTGGTGAATGCGCACGGTGTTTACGCCGAGCGTCGCCAGCCGTCGGGCCTGGTAGCGCAACTGGCGCAGGCCGAGGCGATGCGTGCCGATCGTCGTGCCCCAGAATCTCAGCGGCTTGCCGTCGTGCCCGATGAACTTCTGGCCGCGCGTCGTGATCCAGTCGTCCGGGCCAATCGCATCCTGGCCGAGCAGTCGGCCGATGTCCAGCTTGCGGCGGTCGGCGTCGAACGGGTCCACACCCGGCTCGAACGCCCACGTTCCCTCGTCGACGAGGCCGAGCTTCTCGCCCGGCCGGCGCGGGCCGCTCGGCAGGAACAAGCCCCGCGCGAGGACAAAGCAGTCGAAGCAGGCCGCCCCGTCCTTCTCCAACAACTCCACGCGCAGTCGGTGCTTGCCGGCCTCCAGCGTCACCGAAGGGAGCGGCACCCAGTTTGCGCCAACGTGCTTCCGCAGCGACGTCGAATCCAGCAAGCCCAGGCGCCCGGTCACCTCCACCCACTCGCCGTCGTCCCAGCGATAGCGGAACGGCCCGTGGTGCCAGAATTTCCGCACGTAGAAGTCGTACTCGCCGTCATCGCCCACGGTGAGGGCATACTCGGCGTAGAGCGTCTCGTCGCGCTTGCCGGCCACGTTCAGCCACGTCCCGCCGGAGAGCTTCGCACGGTGGTCGTCGTTCTGCGGCGCGAACGCCCCGCGGCCACTCTTGCCGCCCGGCCAGTTGGATTCGGCGAAGTCTTCGGCCTCCCACCAGATGATCGTGTTCTCGGCGGCGAGGCAGGCGGCGGGCAGGGCGATGGCGATGTAAAGAGCTGCAAAGCGGGGCATGGCATTCTCCTGTCGGAAGGCTAGGATATCCACCATACTATATCGAGCCTCGCAAGCTGCCAACCCGTGGGGCAGTGGAGATTGCACATGCCAAAACACTTCCTGAACGGACTGCTGGTCGACTGCAGCCGCGTGCTGGAGCGCCACGAGTACTACTTCCGGCTCGTGGACCTGATGGCCGAGTGGGGCATGAACACGCTCCAGATGCATTTCAGCGACGACCACGGGCTGGCGGTGCAGTTGCCCGGCCTGGAACACATCGCCATGCCGCACGCCATGTCGGCCGAGACCGTCGGCGACCTCGTCGATCACGCGGCCCGACACGACATCACCGTGATTCCCGAACTCGAGACGTTCGGGCACATCCGGTACGTCACGGACCACCCGGACTACCAGCACCTCGCGGCGTGGCACAACCCGCAGTGGATGAAGTTCAACGCCATCGACCCGCTGAGCCTCGAGGCCTTCGCCCTGCTCAAGCGGCTGATCGCCGGCGTGTGCGAGCTCTTCCCGAGCCGATACGTCCACATCGGCTGCGACGAGGTGAACATCTCGCGCCTCTGCAAGCGTGACAACCTGGACGCCGCCGTCGTCTGGACCGATCACGTCAACCGCATCATCCACGAGTTCGCCGCCCGCAATCGGGTGACGATGTTCTGGGCCGACCATGCCGTCGGCAACGAGCGCATCCGCGAGTTACTGGACAAGAACGCCGTGGCGGTGCATTGGCACTACGACGCGGAGGTCGACGACGAGCCAATTGAGGTGCTTCAGGCCGCCGGCTTTGGCGATGTCATTCTTGCGCCGGTGGTGGGTTCGCACCTGATGCGATTCCTGCCGACGGAGGTGACGCTCTCGAACATCCGCGCGATGGCCACGCACGCCCGCACTCACGAGACACGCGGCGTGATCACGGCCCAGTGGGAGCCGTACCGCTATCCGCAGCGGGCCATGGACTACGCGACGGCCTTCGCCGCCGAGGCCGTCCGGGCGGGCGGCAGGATCGACCGTGACGCCTTTGACCGGACATTCGCCCGAGAAGCATTTGATCTGCCGTACGCCGGCGCGCTGGCGGAGTTCCTGGCCGGCTGGACGGCCCTGGACGTGCCGCCCGAGTTGTTTCAAACGTGGGTGAAGAACCGCAACGAGCCGTCGGCTGAAACGCGGCGGCAGGTGCGGGCCGTTAACGAGTTCGGCCATGCGCTGCTGCCCGGCGTCGAGGCTGTCGAGCCGAAACGCAATGCAGACGTCTGGGAAGCGATGGTCCTGGCCGCTCGATGCGCCTGGATCTGCAGTGAGGCATACATGGTGCATCACCGGCGCGTCAGCTGCAAGCGGGCCGAGGCCTACAACGAGGAACTCGACCGCTGCCGGAAGGACCTCGCCGCCAACTGGGACGCCACACGGTTTCCCGACGACCCCAACCGCAACAAGGCCCGTTTCAAGGGCATTGCGATGGACTACGCACTGCTGGCCCTTCGAAGGTTGCCGCCACTGTAGACACGCCAACAAGGAAAGAAACAAGCTCCAAGAGGACAGGTCCATGTCGCGACAGCGCGGAAGGGCTATGGCCGTATGTCCCGCAGGAGCTTGACAGGAACAGCCGTGGGCGCACGGCTCTCGCCATAGCCCTGGCGACGGCGCAAGCCCAGGGACGATGATCACAAAAACAGAAGCCCCGCAGGGGCGGCACGTCAGCTTGTTTGTCTCGACCCTTCGGGGCTGACGCTCCAGATCGCGGACTTGCTTACCCCCGGCTCGCGCCGAGGACTATTCCTGCGCCGGGCCTTCGGCCCTCAAGAGCCGATCTAAAAAGACGTTTCAGAAGTGGCTTGGGCGTCTCGTCCAAAAGTCTCAGCGGCGTCTTGACACCGGGTAAGACCTTTCCACGGCTGGAACGGTCGCGGTACTCACGCGCACGATACCCTTGCCACTTTCATGCGGACCGTTAGGTTTTTGCGCTCACCGCAGTCACCACCATCTCCCGGCGGCCAGATCGCCAGTTGGAAGGAACCTGTGGTTCGCCGCCTCTTTCTTGGAGCTTGGGACTTTGCTTCTTCATAGCTTACGTCACTTCATCCCAAACATCGCTTCCTTGACATCAAGATAGTCGAAGTAGTGCTCCTGCGAAACGTCCGGCGGGCAGCGGTGGTCGCAATGCGGAATGAAGCCACCTCTCTCCACGTACGGCGCCAGCGAGTCCAGCCAGGCCTTGATCGCATCCGGGCCCTTGGCGAGTCTGGTTTTGTCAACGCCGCCCATAATCCGAAGGTCCTTGCCGTACGTCTCCAGCGTCTCGCCCGGGTGGCCGCTGCCGTTGACCTCCCAGGGGAACATGGTGTTCAGGCCGGCCTCCATGAAGTAGGGGATCATCGCACGGACGTCGCCATCGCAGTCGGTGTACCAGATGTCGATGCCGGCGGCCTGGAGCTTGGCGCCGATTCGCTTGTAGCGCGGCACGACGACGCTTCTGAAGAAGTCCATCGACACCAGCGGGCCTGTGTTGCACGCGATGTCCTCCCAGCCGCTGGCGAAGTCGAAGTCGAAGTGTGGCAGCAACTGGTCCAGCGAGTGTTCGATGAGCTGGCAGGTCGTCTCGACCATATCCTCGACCATGCCGGGGTAGTCAAACACCGCGTAGGCCAGGCCCTCGACCGTCAGCAGGTCGCGGATCTTGCCGATCAGCGACCCGCAGCCCACGCCCAGCGGATAGTCGCGATCCTCCGGGTGATCGGCCTTGATTGTCTCGATGTCCAGCACGCGGGCGGGGTGGTCGACCCGCATCCGCTCGGCCTTGACCTCGGCCCAGTCCTCCGGCGTCTTGACAGAGGAGTCCGTGAAGTGCGGGATCGTGCTGTGGCCGTCCTTGGGCACCTCACCAACAAGTCCCTCACTGTTGCGAATGAACTTGGTCGTCCCGGTCTCTTCGATGACCTGCTGCTCGAAGTGCGGGTGCAGCCACCAGTTCCCGCCAATCGCGGCCACGCGATCGAAATTGAAGAACCGGTCCGCCTGGGCGTTGTTGGTGACGCCGCCCTCGCGGAAGACCTCCCACTGCTCGAAGTTCTCCTGCCAGTAGCCAAACTCCATGTTGAAGCAGCGGTCGACCGGCTGGTAGTGCATCTGGGCGTTGAAACGCTCACGGTCGGTCATCGTGCCGGCCCACTTCTCGCGACAGGGGGTGATCTCCTGGTCTGCCATGCTTTGACTCCTATTCATGTCTGTAAGTAAGACGAGAAGAGCACGCTACGTGTGCAACGAACGGCTTACTGCCATCAAGTATCCGCCAGACGCTGGATCTACGCAATGGACGGCAGTGCTCGCAGCATGTATGATAGTAAGAATGATACGCAATCAACCGACACCGATCTCAGCCAGCGACGCCCGTCCGGTCGTCCACCATGCGAACTACATGGACGTCCGCCAGCCGCAGGCGTGGGGTCCGCGGACCATCGACGACATCGAGTTGATCCTCATCGTCCGCGGGCCGTTCGAGTACGTTGACCCCGCCGGCCGGATCGAGCTGGCCTCGGGGCAGTTGCTGCTGATTCCTCCAGAGGTGCGTCACACCTTCAGCCGGCCGACGGGCGAGGGGCGATGGACCTTCAGTTGCCTGCACTGCGAACTGCTACCGGACGCTCGCTGGGCCCGGGGCGACTACCGCCTCGACGTGCCGCCGCGCCGCGTCACCGACGTCAATCAGGACGTCGTTCTGCGTGACCTGTTTCGCCACGTCGCCCGTGAATTTGCCGGCCGGGGCCAGCCGATCTCGCCGATAGCCGAGGCCCTCGCCCGCGCCATCTGGGTGCGACTCAGCGACCACTGGACCGGCCGGAGGGGGCCCGTGCTCTCGCCGCGCATGCAGGCGATGACCGACTTTCTTCGCCGGCGGATGGCCGACCCCGTCTCGCGGCGCGATCTGGCCGAGCGGTTCGACCTCACACCACAACACGTCAACCACCTGTTTCGCACGGAACTCGACACGACGCCGACGGCCTGGTTGAATCACCAGCGATGCCTCCAGGCCCGCCAGCTTATGAAGGTCGACGGCCTGAACTGTCGCCAGGCTGCACGGGCCGTCGGGTTCGCAGACCCGTACTACTTCTCCAAGGTCTACAAACGCATTATGGGCACACCGCCCAGCCGCGGGTAGATCCTTCCTTGTACCCCTCGCGGGGCAATGGCGGAATGACCCGACCCCTGTCAGTCAACACGAATGGAGTAAGGGATGGCATTGCATCGGGCGAAGAGGCATTTGAGGCGCGCGGGGCTACTGGCGTTTGGTTTTCTGGGGTTGGCCGCGGCACGGGCCGCCGACGCTATGCCTCTGGCGATGAGCGACGCGTTTTTTGCGGAATGCATCGGGCCGTTCCTTGGCGATGACGTCGTTGAAGTTCTTCACCAGGTGGAAGCGGTCGTAGCAGATCGCCGCGTCGGGCAATTCCTCGCGGATGCACTCGACGTAGGTCCCGCTTCGGTCCACGCAGACCACTTGAATATTGGCCTTCTGCTCATCTGACAGATTATCGAAGAATGCCTTCAGTTCGAAGGGCGAGCAACTTGTTTGCTCGCGGAATCTTATGGTATTTGTTTCATGACGATTTATCGGCGGCGATACACGGGGCAGCATGTTTTCTTGACGGTGGTTACGGCCGGGCGTCGGAGATTGTTCGACTCCGAGACCGCGGGGACGCTTCTTCGTCAAGCGATGGACGCGACGTGCCTGGAGCGGCCCTGGCGGACGATGGCCATGGTCGGTCTTCCCGCCCATATGCGCATGCTTTGGGAACTTCCCGATGGTGAGACGGATTATTCAATTCAAAACGGGTCGCCATCTGGAAGAAACGCTTTACCCGCCCCTGGCTGGCCGACGGTGGGGCCGAGGCCCCTGTCCCGGTCGGGCAACGCCATCATCGCCTTCGGTGCGTCTGGCAGCGACGGTTCTGGGAGCATACCATTGGCGATGCACGCGATTACGCACTTCATCTTGATTACCTTCACGCCAACCCGCTCAAGCATGGGTTGGTCGACCGGGCCATCGATTGGCCATGGTCAACGTTTGGCGAGTACGTTAAGAAAGGCGTCTACGAATCCGATTGGAGTGGCCGCGTTGACCTGCCCGGAAATGTCGAGTATGCTTGGTTGGAATAAAAGTTTGCGCGAGCAACAAGTTGCTCGCTCTCTACGAACTAAACCGTAGCCAGCGAGACGGCGAAAGTCAACCGGCAAGGAACACCCGTCGATGGGAGCGGGATTGCATAGTATGAATGGTCGGTGTCGCGGCCGGCCCGGCTGGTCATCGTCCATGCACTTTTGAGCCCGCATTGACACGGTACGCCCCGACGGTGTAGGTAGACTGGTTTCCCGTGACCACCCTGAACAACAACCAGCGTCCGCCGCACACCGTTGATCCGGTGACCGAGGTCGAGGGCAAAGGCGCGGCAACGCAGGAAGAGGAATACCGCGTCAACCCCGCCAAGGCACTGTGGCAATTCTTCCGCGGCGAGCGCGCGCGCCTGGGGCTGTCGCTGGTCCTGTTCGTCCTGAAGCACTCGCCGGTCTGGTTGATGCCGGTGTTCATCGGGCGGATCACCCATTCGATCGAGATCGGCGTTCTCCAGGGCGACTATGAGCGGGGCCTTCACAGCCTGCTGCTGAACCTGGTGCTGGTCTGCCTGATCATCGCCCAGAACATCCCCTCGCACATGGGCTTCATGGCCCTGTTCTCCCGGGCGAAGCGCAACATGGAGGCCTGCCTGCGCAGCGGGCTGGTCCGCCGCTTGCAGGAACTGAGCATCTCCTACCACGGGCAGATGCGCTCCGGGCGACTCCAGGCGAAGGTCCTCCGCGACGTCGAGTCCGTCGAGCGCCTCAGCCACATGCTCGTCAACGGCGTCGTTCCGGGGGTGCTGGGGGTGGGCTTCGCACTGATCTACACCTTCTCCAAACAGCCGTGGATCGGCTGGTTCTTCGTCGTGACGATTCCCGTCGTTGCGCTGCTGCGCAAGGTGTTTGTCTTCCGGATCCGCAAGCGCAACCGCGAGTTCCGCCGGAACGTCGAGATGATGTCCGGGCGGGTCTCGGAGATGATCGAGATGATCCCTATCTCCCGGGCCCACGCCGTGGAGGGCGAGGAGATCCGACGGATGGACGACGAGCTGGAGCACGTCCGCAGCCGGGGCGTCAAGCTCGACATGATCAACGCCTTCTTCGCCTGTGCGAACTGGGTGAGCTTCCAGGTGATCCGGATGGTGTGCCTGGCGGTGACGAGCTATATCGCCCTGGCCTACCCGGAGAAGATGAGCATCTCGGACGTCGTGAAGTACTTCACCTTCTTCGAGGTGATCATCCGCTCGGTCCAGCAGGTGCTGAACGTCTACCCGATGCTGGCGAGGGGGTTCGAGTCCATTCACTCGATCTCCGAGGTGCTCGACTGCCCGGATCTCGAGCAGAACCGGGGCAAGCGAAAGGTCCGCGACATCATCGGCGAGTACGAATTCCAGGACGTCACCTTCCGCTACAAGGATGACGACGCCCCGGCGATCCAGGACTTCTCCCTGCACGTCAACCCGGGAGAGTCGATCGCCCTGGTCGGGGCAAGCGGGGCGGGCAAGAGCACGCTGATGAACCTTCTGATCGGCTTCCACCGCCCGACGGCCGGGAGGATCCTCCTGGACGGGCGGGACATGCAGAAGCTCGACCTGCGGACCTACCGGAAGTTCCTGGCGGTGGTCCCGCAGGAGACGGTGCTGTTCAGCGGCTCGGTGCGGGAGAACATCGCCTTCGGTCTCCGCGAGGTGAGCGACGACCGCATCTGGGAAGCCCTGGAGATAGCCAACGCCTCGGACTTCGTCACCCGGCTGCCCGAGGGTCTCGACACCCCCATCGGCGAGCATGGCGGGTGGCTCTCCGGCGGGCAGAGGCAGCGCCTCTCGATCGCCCGGGCCATCATCCGCCGGCCGAAGGTCATCATCTTCGACGAGGCGACCTCCTCGCTGGACGCGGTCGCCGAATCGCTCGTCCAGGACGCCATCGACCGCCTGATCGCCGAGAGGACGACCTTCGTCGTCGCCCACCGCCTCTCGACCATCCGGAAATGCGACCGCATCGTGGTGATGAAGGACGGCCGGTGCATCGAATCCGGCACGCACGAGGAGCTCATGGACCTCCAAGGCGAGTTCCACCGCCTCCAGACGCTGCAGTCCTGAAGCCCGGGGCCTGGGGCTTGCAAAAGCAGCACAGAGCCGGCCTGCGGCCGGTCTCCGTTCAAGCCCCAAGCCTCAAGCCTGCCGTTCCCAACCAGACCTGCCGTGACCGGTTGCACCCCTGCAGCCGATGGCATATCCTCCTTTCCAAGGCACATCTCTTCGAAAAAGGAGACAGCGATGGCTGTTAAAGGCTGTGTTAAAGGGGACTGGCTGGAATGGCACTTCCTTAAGCGGCCCATTGGCGTCTCCACTCGGTGCGGGTGATGCGTAAGCTGGGATAATGTTTTGGTTCATGTCGAACGGCCCGGGGTTCATGGCGGCCGGGGCGGAGGGGAACGTGGGCGGCGGCGATCTGCCGGAGCATGGCGTCATAGATATCCGGCAGTGTCCACGGCGGAGCCGTTGCTAGGATCGGCGCAAAGCTTGGAATAGCCCGCACGGCCGCAACAAAGCTCAGCCGCATCGGATCCTTGCCGTGCTCGATGGCTGCTTCCAGCATGACCATGCGGATAATG
>JAAAOL010000544.1 GCA_009908885.1 Bacteroidota bacterium
ATCGGCCCGCGTCGAGCGGGAGGGGCGCGACGAGGAGGTCGCCGTCGAAGCTGTCCGCCCGGGCGACGTCGTGCGCGTGCGGCCCGGCGAGCGCATCCCCGTCGACGGCACGGTGCTCGGCGGCAGGGCCACGATCAACCAGGCCGCCATCACGGGTGAGTCGATGCCCGTCGAGGCGACGCCCGGCACGGAAGTGTTCGCCGCCACCATCGCCGAGGGCGGCAGCCTGCGGGTGGAGGCGACGGCCGTCGGGCGCGACTCGACCTTCGGACGGGTGATTCAGATGGTCGAAGAGGCCGAGGCGCACCGGGGCGAGGTGCAGCGCGTGGCCGACCGCTTCTCGACCTACTACCTGCCGGTGGTCGCGCTGATCGCCGCGCTCACGTATGCGTTCAGCCAGGATCTCATGGCCACCGTGGCCGTGATGGTGGTGGCTTGCTCATGCGCCTTCGCCCTGGCCACGCCCGTCGCCATCCTCGCCTCCGTCGGTGCGGCGGCCCGGCGCGGCCTGCTGATCAAGGGCGGCAAGTACATCGAGGCGCTGGCCCGGGCGGACGTCGTGCTGCTCGACAAGACCGGGACGCTCACGCTCGGCGAGCCGCGGATCACGGACGTCGTCACTCTGAACGGCCTCTCCGAGGACGAGCTCCTGTCGCTCGTGGCCTCCGCCGAGGCGCACTCGGAGCATCCGCTGGGCGAAGCCGTGCGGCGTGCCGCCGAGGACCGCCGCCTCGCGCTGAAAGACGCCGAGGCGTTCGAGGCCGTGCCGGGGCAGGGCGTGCGCGCCCGGATCGAGGGGCGCGAGGTGGTCGTCGGCAGCGCCCGCTTCGCCGCCGGGGCTGCCGGGGCCGCCGCCCAGCGGCATCTAGAGGAAGCAGGAAAGACGCTCCTCTTCGTGGACGTCGACGGGGAGGCCGCGGGACTCCTGGCAGCGGCGGACACCGAGCGCGACGAGGTGCCCGAGGCGCTGGAGGCGCTCCGCCAGCACGGCCTCGCGCACATCGAGCTGCTCACGGGCGACAACGAGCGGGCCGCGGCGGCCCTCGCCACCCGCCTCGGACTGCGCTACCGGGCCGAGCTTCTTCCGGAGGACAAGATCGAGATCGTGCGGCAGTACCAGGCGGAGGGCCGCACCGTCGTCATGATCGGCGACGGGGTCAACGACGCGCCCGCCCTCGCGCAGGCGGACGTCGGCATCGCCATGGGGGCCGCCGGTACGGACGTGGCGCTGGAGGCCGCCCACGTGGCGCTCATGCGCGACGACTGGCGCCTGGTGCCGGAACTCTTCGAGATCACCCGCCGGACGATGCAGGTCGTGCGGCTCAACATCGGCTTCACGGCCCTGTACAACGTTGCGGGCCTCTCGCTCGCCGCCTTCGGGCTCCTCCCGCCCATCTTCGCGGCGGCTGCGCAGTCCCTGCCGGACCTGGGCATCATGGCCAACTCGGCGCGGCTGATACGGCAGAAAGGGCTTGGCTGAGGTCTACGCTCCCGTTGTTGCGTGATGCGTGGTGCGTGATTGGTCTTTGCTGACGCGTCTGCCCGTGTCTGACACGAGCCACCGCTTGTCTTGGCATCCTGTCGGGGGGAGCGAGCATCACGATGTCCACCATCAAGATCTGGACATCCGCCACAGCGACCAGGCCCAACCTCCCGAGGAATCGGACCAGCATCGTCCGGCTACTCCGCTTCGTCCGGGGGAGACGTCGTCGCATTCCGGTCGATCTGCTGGAGCAGCGTCTCGACGGCGCGGCGCAGCTGCGGGTCCTCGCCCTCGGCCTTGGTGGCGGGCGGGTTTTCGACGAGCACGTCCGGGACGGCGGGCCCGAGCTCCATGTTCTGATCCGTCTGGTAGACGTACCACCCGCGGAACGGCATCCGCACGAAAGAGCCGTTGATCATCCGCACGCCGCCGGTAGAAATCACGGCGCCGAAGGTGGGCTGCCCGATGAGCGGACCGTGGCCGATGTTCTTGAACGCGTGTGAGAAGATCTCGGCGTTCGAGTAGCTGTTCTGATTGGCCAGCGCGGCGACCGGCTTCGTCCACGAGGCCAGCGGCAGGCGCTCGCCGAACGGATAGTGCGCGCGGAACTGCTCGTGGTGCTGCTCCAGGTCGTCCGTCGCGCCGCGGGGCACGGTGTAGGCGTGGCGCTTCACGTTGAGGACGGCCATCAGGTAGTCCGTCGTCCAGCCGCCGCCGTTGAAGCGCACGTCGATGAGCAGGCCCTCTTTGCCGTGGGCGCTGGCGTAGAGCTCGCGCTCGAAGCGCTCGAAGCTCGGCCAGTTCATGCCCTCGACGTGGACGTAGCCGAGGCGTCCGTCGGAGTACGCGTCCACCAGCGCCTCGCGGTCCTCGACCCACTCGCGGTACAGCGCGTCGTCCAGGCTACCCGTCGGGCGGATGCGGACGGAGCGCGCGGTGCCGTCAGCGTCCGTCACGGACAGCAGCACCATCTCGTCCACCGTGCCGCTGAGCAGCTCGTAAAAGTTGCCCGCTTCCGCGACGGACGTGCCATTGACGGCGGTGATCACGTCGCCCACGCGCAGCGTGCTCGCCTCACGGTCGGCTGGCGAGCGGGGCACGACGCGCTGCACTGCGACGCCGTTCTCGACCGGGTCGAGCTCCACGCCCAGGAGGCCTGTGCGCGTCTCCTGCGTCTCGGCGCGGTCGCCGGTATAGAAGCCCATGTGGCTGGCGTTCAGCTCGCCGAGCATCAGGTTCACCATGTCCTGAAAGTCGCGCATCGTGGATGCCTCCAGCGCCCACGGGCGGTACTTCTCGCGGAGGGCGTCCCAGTCGTCGCCGTGGAAATTGGGATCGTAGAAGCCCTGGTCGAGCGCGCGCCACAGCTCCTGAAAGACCTGCTCGCGCTCCTTCTGATGGTCCACCTCCATCTTGGCAGCGTACGGGAGCTGCTTCACGCTGCCGTCCGACGTGCCCACGGTGGCGAGGCGCCCGCCGGAGTGGACGAAGAAGAGCGTCTGGCCGTCCGGCCCGAGGCGCACGCCGTACGGCGAGAGGCCGCCCTCGGTCAGGCGCTTCTGCTCGGTGCCGTCCCACTTGACGCTGTAGAGGTCGACCTCCGTGTCGTAGCGGCCCGTGCGCCCGCTGCGTCCGGCGACGAAGAAGAACGTCTCGCCGTCTTCGGAGATGGCGACCTCGGCCTCGTTGCCGGGCAGCGCCGTCACGCGCTCCAGCCGCTCGTGGATGTCCTCGACGTCGATCTCGACCTCGACGGGCTCGTCCTCGTCCTCGTCCTCCTCGTCGCCGTCGTCGCCTTTCTTGCTTTTGTCATCCTGGTCTTCGTCGCGCGCCTGCCAGTCTTCCTCGGTCCGCTCCCAGTCTTCTTCCCGGAGCCAGACGAACCACACGTCGGCGTCGCCGGAGCTGCGGCCCGAGATGAAGCCGAGCTTCGAGCCGTCGGCGCTCCACACGGGATCGTCGTCGCCCTTCGGGTGCTGGCTCACGTTGACGGCCTCGCTGGAGCCGTCGGCGGCGTGGATGTAGACTTCCTCGTTGAAGTCGAGGTCGTCGCGGCTGTAGGCGAGCCACTGGCTGTCGGGACTCCAGGCGACGGCGTTGGGCACCGACCAGCTGTGGATCAGCACGGCCTCGTCGCCCAGGGCCCCGTCCTCCACGGCCGCGGTGACGAGCTGCCCGCCGCCATAGCCGGAGAGCGAGCCGCGGCGCAGCGCGAGGCGTGAGCGGTCGGGCGCGACCGACAGGATGCGCTCGTCCTCGGGCGTGTCGGTGAGGCGGACGACGCGGTGCTGCAGCGCATCGAAGAGGTCCGTGTGCTCCGGGTCGGCCGATTCGAGGCGGTAGAGGTCGTACTGGCCGCCCTCGCGGTCGGAGGCGAAGACGAGCGTCGAGTCGCTCAGCCAGGCCACGTCGCGGTCGCGGTAGGCGTGGCGCGTGAGGCGGACCGTGCGGGACGCGTCGGTGTCATTCTCCATCAGGAAGAGCTCGCCACGGATGACGAGCGCCGTCTGGTCGCCATCGGGCGAGACGGCATAATCGCGCAGTTCGCTCGTGAAGGTCTTCTGCTCGACCGGATCGAAGCGGTAGTCGGACGGCACGGTCACGTCGAGGCGTTCGGTCTGGCCGGAGGCGACGTCGTGCACGTACACGTCTGTCTGCCGCTCGAAGGCGATCGTGCTGCCGTCGCGGCTGACGCTGAAATAGCGCACGCCGTCCCCGTCGTACGTCGTCACCTGCTCCGGTGCGCCATCGCGTCCGCCCTGATCGGTGATCGGCTGGCGGTAGAGGTTGTACGTCCCGTCCTGCTCGCTGATGAAGTAGAGCGTCCGGTCGCCGCCCCACTGCGGATGGTAGTCGTTCGCGTCGAACGCGGTGATCTGGGCGTACGTCTCCTGCTCGGTGTCGTAGACCCAGACGTTTTTGTTGGCCGGGCCGGTATAGCCCTTCTTGCTCGTCCGGTTCGCACCGCGCACGAAGGCGAGGAAGCGGCCGTCGGGCGAGAGCACCGGCGCGTAGCCGAACGCGTCGAGCAGCCGGTCGGGCGTGCCGCCGGTGGCGGGCACGTGGTAGATTTCCTCGTCCCACTCGGCCTGCTGCCACGTGCGCTCCGTGGTGAAGAGCAGGCGCCCGTCCGGGGTCCATCCGCTCAGCGCGTCGTCGGTCGAGTGATGGGTGCGCTGCATCGGCGTGCTGCCAGCGGCGTCCATCACGAAGAGGTCGTCGTTGCCGAAGCGGTCGCTCGTGAACGCGATCTGCGTCCCGTCCGGGCTCCACTGCGGATGGGCCTCGTAGGCCTCGTGCACGGTGAGCCGGTAGGCGCGTCCGCCGTCCGCGGGCACGGTCCACAGGTCGCCCTGATACGAGAAGGCGACCTCGGAGCCGTCCGGGCTGACGGCCGGGTGGCGCATGAGCGGCGTCGCGTCTTGCGCCGCAGCCAGGGCCGTTCCGGCGACGAGAAGGAGCACGGTCAGCAGAAGCGATCGGTACGGCATGGCAGGACGTGAACGGAGAGTGGGGCGTAGCATGATGAGGGCGTCGAGAAATGGGAAAGCGGGTGAAAGGGCTCTTCGGTGGCATCGTTCCCATGAGCGAATACGGCGGCGGGCACGTCTGGTTCTTCGACGTCGCCAGCGGCTGGGCCGGTCGCCACACGCCTGCTGCGGCCGGGAGGCGGATCGGCCTCGGGGGCCCGGTGCGTGATACGCGCTGTTCCGGTCTTGCCCCGGAGGCGCCGGACAACTACCTTTCAGCACCTGCCGCACGGCTCCTTCTGGCACTCCCTCGCTCCTCCTGCTGCGGCCCGCATCATGGACGACCGGTCTACGCGACGGATAGAGACGCTCTTCCGCGTCACCTCGATCGTCATTCTCCTGCTCAGCATCGGCCTCGCGGTGCTGTGGCTGAGTGTGCCGGGACTGAACCTGGAGCCCGCGCTCGTGCTCCTCGGCCTGCTCTACGCCGCGGTCCCGCTCGCCGGGCGCTGGGCGGTGCGGCGCCTGAATCAGGACCTCGAACGCGAGCGCCTGTCGATGCCATACGCGCTGGCCTACGGCTACCTGACCAACTATCTCGCGCCCGTCGTGCGCCAGCTCCGCAAGGAGGCCGCTGACCCCGACCGGCTCCGGTTCTACGTCTACATCCCGCGCTCGCTGGATGAGCTGCGGGGCGAGGCCATCGATGCAATCTTGACCGAGTTGCAGCATCAGCAGTACGCGGTCGAGACCGTCGAGCTCGACTTCCCGAAGGAGAAGCGAAAGAAGGACTTCCGCACCGCACGCCGCCTGCCAGACGGCACGGCGCCGCCCAAGTACTTCGACTTTCCGACGACGCTCCTGACGCTGGAGCAGGCCGTCGAGTACAAGCTCGACACGCGGGAGGATCGCTTCCCGTTCAGGCAGCGCGAGGCGCTGGGGCAGCGCTACATCGACGACTTTCGGACCCAGCTGCAGGCGATGCTCGGCACGCAGCGCTACGAGACCATCCGCGACAACATCCGTATCGTCGACGGCGGCGTCGACTTTCTGGAACGGGACGGGCGCGCCGTGTAACCGCCACAACCGCTGGCATCCGTAACCGTCCCCCGACCCGCGCCGTAAGGCAGGCATCTGTCCGTCTCACCGATGCCTTCTGCCATGCGCCGCCTCCTCTGCCTGTCGCTGCTGTTGTGTGCCGCCGCCAGCATCGTCGCCTGCACGCCCTCATCCGAGCCATCCGCCGTGGATCGGGAGCCCTCGGGGCAGGAAACTGCTCATCCCCCTGAGGCTGCGGGGGTGTACGACATCGAGGCGACGCTCGGCGAGGTCACCGTCCCGGGCCGCCTCGACCTGGAATCCCACGAAGCCGGATTCCGGGGCCGCCTGACGCTCCAGCTCGGCACGCCGCTCTACGTGGCGCTGCGGTCGACCGGGGCTCCCGATGACACCCTGCGCTTTGCCACCAGCGCCCCGGCGACCGGGATGGCCTTGACGGTCGAGGGCGACACGCTCGGCGGCCGCCTGGGACTGACGGGCGGGCGGATGGTCTCGGTCGCGGGCGCACGCCGCGACGGTGCGGCGCTGCCTGAAGCCTTCGCGGCGCACTTCGCCCTGCAGCCCTTCGCGCCTGGCGTCGTCTCCACCACCGACCGGGGCGAGGCCTTCCCGTCGCTCAGCCCCGATGGCAAGACGCTCTACGTCAGCACATACGCCGCCGACTTCGCATCGCAGACCATTATGGTCGCCCGCGCACCAGAGGGAGAGTGGACCGCCCTGGAGGTCGCCTCGTTCTCCGGGACGTACAGCGACCGCTCACCGTCGGTGGCGCCCGATGGGCAGCGCCTCCTCTTTGCCTCGACGCGTCCGCTGCCCGGGGACAGCGCGGCGGGAGACTACAACCTCTGGATGCTGCGCGCCGACGCCGCGGGCGGCTGGAGCGCGCCCGAGCCGCTCGCTACCGTCAACTCGGACGCGGCGGACTACCAGCCGACGCTGGCCGCCGACGGGACGCTCTATTTCACGTCAGAGCGGGAGGGCGGCCAGGGCGGGCAGGACCTCTACCGGGCCCGCTGGGACGGGCGTCAGTACCAGGCGCCGGAACACCTGGGGTCCGCAATCAACACCGACGAGAGCGAGATGAGCAGCTTCATCAGCCCCGACGGCAGCTATCTGGTTTTTGCCACCTCCGCCGGCCACCCGGGCCACGTCGGCAACGACGACCTCTACATCAGCGTCTTCCGCGATGGGCTGTGGACGGCGCCGCGCAACCTCGGGCAGCCCATCAACTCGTTCGCCAACGAGTACGGGCCGACCGTCTCGGGAGGCTACCTGTACTTCACCAGCGACCGCCACCCGCCCGCGAACATCTACCGGGTGCCGGTCGAGACCCTCGGCCTCGAATAGTCCGGCGCTCGTGGAGCAGGCGGCCCGGGCTGAGATGGAAAAGCCGATCACCGGCCGAGGCCGCGGTGTTGCAGCGCTCGGGGTTCGCTGCGTACCTTGTCGGCAGGTGGGCGCTACGCATGGCCCGCCTCCTCCCACGGATTGCTGACGCGAAGCCGATGGCTGATCACGACAGCGCTGCGACGCTGGCCGACTGCCGGGCGCATCTGGCCGAACGGAATGTCTCGACAGAGGCCCTCGACCGGCTCGCCCGTCGCCTGGAGGACGCCCCGGCGAAGGAGCGAGACGCCCTGCTGCGCCAGTTTCACGAAGCGGCCGATGCGTATCCCGCCGTGTGGGACACCGACTACGGCGCGGCGCTGCTGGAGGCCCGCGGCGACGCGTGCACGGACGCCGACCTGGCGCTGCGGCTCTACCGGGCGGCGGCGAAGCGGGCCCGCTCCTTCGCTGCGGGGGCGACGAGCGGTGGTGAAGGCATGGCTCGCATGCTGGCGGTACGGCGTCTCTCGGACAAAATCGAGCAACACGAAGCGACCAGCAAGGGCTGACGCGGGGCTGTCGGTGCTCTGACCCCTTTTCCGCCATGACGCAGCAGGACGTACGGACGCTCCGGCAGGCGATGGTGGACGTCTGGCGCCGGAGTGCCTTCAGCGACCGGGCGCGCCGCGAGCGCCTCGACGCCGTCGTGCGCCTGGCCCGGCAGCTTCCGGACGGGGATCTCTGCTCGGGCCCCTACGCCGACCTCTACTGGCATTTCTGCGAAGACGTGGCGGATGCCCTGCGCGAGGAGGACGCGGCCCTCGCGGATCGGCTGTACGCACTGGCCGAAGCGAGCATCGCCAAAGAAGGGGCGCAGGCGACGGGGGCCGGGGAGGGGCTGCGTAGTACGATGGATCGCGTG
>JAAAOL010000174.1 GCA_009908885.1 Bacteroidota bacterium
GCACCATCGATCCGTCCGCCGCCATCGTCTTCCCCTCCGGCGCGATGGCAGACGGGGCGACGGGCCGCTCGCCGTCGTGGTACGAAGAATGCGAAATCCGGCCCACGTGCCAGAGTTGCAGGAAGATGCGCCCCCCTTCCTCGTGCACGGCGTCGGTGATCGCCTGCCAGGCGTCGACCTGCTCCTCGCTGTGGATGCCGGGCGTGTCCGGGTAGCCCTGCCCCAGCGGCGTCACCTGCGTCGCCTCCGTGATGATGAGGCCCGCGGAGGCGCGCTGCCGGTAATACGTCGCCATCAGATCGTTGGGAATCGTGCCGTACGCCCGGTTGCGCGTCATCGGGGCCATCACGATGCGTGAGGAGAGCCGTAGCGGACCGAGTCGGGTAGGTTGAAGAAGCTGCATGGGGTGATCTATCGGTTGTGGTCGAGGTCTCTTGGTTTATTTGTTATAACAATTATATAGCGGTCCAGGTTCTCTCTTCTGCAGTCTCGTCCGCGGGCGTCACCAGAGAATTACGATCCCGTCACCATGGCTGCACTCACCCAGAATTCCCGAAACCGGTGCTTCGCGCCCCGTGTTCGACCCCGCGGTAGTTGCTCTGACCGACTTCATCCTTCCATGCGCGACGTCGTCATCATCGGAGCCGGTCCCGTCGGGCTGGCCTGTGCCATCGAAGCCAAACGACGTGACCTCGACGCCCTCGTCATCGAGAAGGGCGCGCTGGTCAACTCGTTTCTGGGGTATCCGACGAACATGGAGTTTTTCTCCACGCCGGAGCTGATGGAGATCGGCGGGCACCCGTTTCCTACGAAGGGCTACAAGCCCACGCGCGAGGAAGGCATCGAGTACTATCGCCGCGTGGCCGAGGCCGAAGCGCTCGACGTGCGGCTCTACGAACGGGTGACGGCGGTGCGGGGCCAGGATGAGGACTTCACCGTCGCCACCGACGCAGGCGCGTATCCCTGCCGCAAAGTGATCATCGCAGCAGGCTTCTTCGACGTGCCGAACCGCCTCGACGTGCCGGGCGAGGACCTGCCCAAGGTGAAGCACTATTTCAAGGAGCCCTTCCCCTACACCGGCCAGCGCGTGCTGGTCATCGGCGGACGCAACTCGGCGGCGAAGGCGGCCCTCAGCTGCTATCGCCACGGCGCCCACGTCACCCTCGCCGTCCGGAGCGACGCCCTGTCCGACAAGATCAAGTACTGGCTCAAGCCGGACCTCGAAAACCGCATCAAGGAAGGCAGCATCGCGGCGCATTTCAACGCCACGGTGCGCGCCATCGAGCCGGAACAGGTGACCCTCGATACGCCCGAAGGCCCACGGACGATTCCCAACGACTGGGTCCTCGCCATGACGGGCTACCGCCCGGATTACGAGTTCCTGCACGCCCTGGGCATCGAAGTGCGCGACGACGAAACCCGCACGCCGGTGCACGATTCCGAGACGTTCGAGACCAATCGAGCCGGGATGTACCTCGCGGGCACCATCTGCGGCGGGCTGAACACGAGCCGGTGGTTCATCGAGAATGGCCGCTTCCACGCCGAGCAGATCGCCGAGCACATCGCGAAGGGCCGCGTCACGCCGCACGAACTGGAATCGACCCACTGGAAGACGGCGGAGTGATGCCGTTTCCGGCTAACGATGTCCGTATAGACGATGAGTACGGTGGGCAGCGACGCCTCGCCGAGGCGGTCGGCGAACCCCGGCCCTCAGAGCGCCCCGAGAATCTGGCGGGCGAGCGGATGGTTGGGCTGCTGATCGAGCGCGGCCTCAGCGTAGCGCTGGGCCTGGGCCATGTCGCCGTTGCGGAAGTGGGCCAGCGCCAGGTTGGCGAGGCCGTCGACGTAGGTTGGGTCTGCCTCGACGGCGCGGGTGAGCAGGTCGATGGCGGCGCGCAGGTCGCCGTGGTTGAGGTAGAACGAGCCCAGGTTGCCTAGCGCAACGGGATCCTCCGGGGCGGCAGCGACGGCCGCCTCGAACTGCTGCCGCGCCTGCTGCGGGTCGTCCTCGGTGGCGTAGAGCATCCCCAGGTTGCCGTACGCCTGGACGTAGTTCGGGTCCAGCGCGATGGCCTGGCGGAGTGCCGCCTCGGCCTCCTCGAACTGTCCCTGACGCAGCAGCGCGGTGCCCTGGTTGAAATGCCCGATCTCCAGCCATGGGCGCTCAGCGATGGCTGCCTCGTACTGCGTCATCGCCTCGGCGGTGCGCTCCTGCGTCTCCAGAAAGCGCCCATAGTTGACGCGCACGTCGGCGAGGGCCGGTTGGAGGTCGAGCGCGCGGCGGTAGAGCCGCTCGATACGGGTCGGGTCGCGCCCGTCCGCCTCGTAGGCCTGCGCCAGGGCGTTCAGGCGTTCGGGAATGTCTGAGCCCTGCCGCACGGCTTCTTCGAGCGCTGGAATGGCCGCCGCCGTCTCGCCGAGGCGCATCAGGGCGAGCCCGTGCAGGAAGTGTGCTTCGCCAAAGCCCGCCTGGCCGTCGAGCGCCTCCGTGAGCACGTCGACGCCTTTGCGCAGCGCTTCGTCGTTGCGTTGCTGCTGCCCGTAGACGATGTACGCCATGCCTTCGTACACGCGGCCCTCCCCCCCGCCCTCGTCCCGGGCGAAGTAGGGCGTCAGCGTGACGGGCGCGTGGGCCGGAGCGGGCGTGGGAGCGGACGCCTCTTCGCGGACGACCCGAATCCAGTGGTCGGTGAAGGAGGCGTGCGGCGCGTCCTCGGCCTCCACCTTGGGCATGTGACAGTCGATGCAGTTGGCCGTGGCCGTGTGCTGCTCGCGCACCTCCGCCTCGGCGAACGAGGCCTGGAGCGCGTCCGTCGCGTGGCACTCGATGCACGTCTCGTTGAAATACGACGGTCCCGCCTCGCGGAAGCCCTCGTGCGGATTGTGGCACGTCACACAGTCCATGGCTGCCGGGCGGCCCTGCGTCTCGATGAAGCAGGCGCTGCGCTTCATCCGGTCGGCGTGGGAGATGACGTCGATCTGGTCCTCCGCCTCGGCCTTTGTGGAGAAGAGCGCGATGAAGTCGTCCAGCCGCTGCGAGGGGCGAAAGTCGAAGGGCGTACGGCCCTCGCGCAGCAACGAGACCGAGCCGTGCAGGTGGCACTGCTGGCACACGTCCAGCCGCAGGTCGAGCGACAGGTGCTTGGGGTTGACGATGGTGGTGTCGATGTCGGCGGCGGGCTCGGGCGTTTCGAGGCGGGCCTCGACGTGGAGGCTGCCTGGCCCGTGGCACCGCTCGCAGCCGATGCCTTGTGGTACCTCCGTGTACTTGCCCTGCGCGAACGGCACGGACGTGGGATAGCTGTTGTGGCACGCCATGCAGCGGTCCGGGATGAGCCGGTCGAAGCGGGCGTTGAAGGCGCGGTAGCCGGGGCTGAAGTCCCAGCGCTGCGCCTGGGTGTACCACGTGATCGGCAGCTCGTAGAGGCGCCCCTGCTCTTCCGTCAGGTACGTCCGCGCCGCCGTCCCGCTGCCCACCACGAACTCCATCTCGCGGGCCAGCCGGTGCGTCACGGTGCCATCCGCGGCCCGGCGCACCTCCTCTTGAAACAACCGCCCGTCGCGCTCGACGACGCGGTAGGACAGGTCCGTCGCCGCGTGATAGAGCGTGTCCGCCATCGGCGTCTCGATCCGCGTCTCCCCCGTCAGCGGATAGTAGGACTGCGCCATGCCGTGCGACTGATAGCTGCGCCACAGGTCTTCGTGGCAGTCGAAGCAGGCCGCATCGCCCACGAAGGAGGCGTCGCCCGCCACGTTGCCGAAGCGAATCTCGTCGTCATCGAGCGATGCCTGCTGGACGGGTGGTGGGACTGCCCCGCTACCGCCGTCCGTCGACGCGGAGCCGCAGGCGCTCAACAGCGCTCCCAGCAGGAGGCCCCATACTACAGTGCGTATCATGGACGGGCACGTCAACGTGGAACACCGATGGCGATGATGCTACAGGGGGACACCCGGCAGGTTTCCGGGGTGCTGCCCCCTGGTTGCAGCCCTTGAGATGCTTCGCCGAGAAGTACGTGGTTATACGGATTCAGATGGTTGATGTCCGGATCCTCGTGTCACCCGTCGTGGTGCGTGGTCCGTGTTGCGTGGTGCGTGATGGGTACGGGCCATCGCTCCATCAGCGCTTTTCACGCATCACGCAATACGCATTACGCTCTGAGCTATGCGGACATCGCCCAGCGGTAAAGGTATTTGCGAACCCGTAGCGTTTGTAGAGACGCATTGAGGCCGAGGCGCCTCTCCTCGGATTGGGGCCGGTCGCAGCTGTGCTTTCGGGGCATTCATCCGGCGGATAATCTCGCAAGCCTACTTCGAGGCGTCTCTACGCCCAGTTTTATGGCGTTCATCAACGTTACAGACCTCCGACATCATCTCATGGAATAGACATCGAGATCCATGCGGCGCCTCATTCCGATCGCACGAAGCCCTCTGCAAACGACAACAGGGTGAGCCGCCGTCGGCGACCCACCCTGCTTCGACCGTTGCCGGTTGGTCTCGTGCGATTACAGCGTAAGCGTGGCCGTAATCAGCTGCACGTTGTCGAACGGATCCGTCGGCCGGTAGGCGTAGTCGATCGCCAGCCGGTTGCCTTCGAGCTCCAGGTTCAGACCGCCGCCGACGTTCCAGCCTTCGAAGAAGCTGTCGTCGAGGTCTTCCTGCAGCTGGTAGCCGCCACGGACATACACGATGTCGCGCAGCGAGAATTCCAGGCCGCCCGCAAACTGGTCCGCATCGTTCGAGTTGGAGCGGAAGTTGCCCAGCACGGTCACGGCGCTGCCCGCACCCAGCTCACGGGTGTAGGAGATGCCGAAGTTCAGGAGACTCGGAAGCTCGAAGTCTTCCGCCTCGATCTGGAACGTACGCTCCAGGTCGCCATCCCGCGTGCTACCCTGCCGGGACAGACCGTCGCCTGCGTATTTCATCGACGGGCCGAAGTTCTTCAGGCTCACGCCGAAGCGCAGCCCGCTCTCGCCTACGGTATAGGTCATGCCCGCGTCGAAGGCGACCGTCGTGCCCGAGAGGTCCTCGGCCATCGTCTCGCTGACGACCTTGGCCGTCAGGCCGGCCGCGATGCGGTCGGTGAAGAGCCGCGCGTAGGTCAGCCCCGCCGAGACGTACGTGGCGTCCCAGGTCCGATCATCGGCGACGTCCGGGTTGGACACGGTCGTCTCCGGAATGTCGCCGAAGTCCCACGCGGAGACGGTCAGGGCGATCTGGTTAGCACCGAAGCTCTGTCCCACGCCGAAGTAGTTGACGCCGATGTCGGCGACGTACTCCATGCGGGAGAAGATGGCGGTGGTCCCGGTGTTGAGCGTGAGCCCGGCCGGGTTGTGGTTGGCGGCTTCGATGGCGTTCGCCGACGACATCGCGCCGGTCATGGCTGAGCCGAGGCTCGCCGAGCGAGCCGTCATCGGGAGAAGCAGCCAGGTCGAACTGTTGGTGCCTTCACGATCACGGTCCGGGGAGACGGTGACGTTTTGGGCCAGGGCCTCGCTGGTGAGGCCCTGCGAAAGGCCTAGCAGCACGGCCACAAGCAGCCAGAGTGTATATTTTCGCATTGGTAATACCTCCAAAGGTAGTGTCATCATCGCTGGTTAGGTGGGCCTTGTCTCAGGTGGGTCGTCCACCTGGGCCCGGTCGGCCTCCCGGCGCGGTGCCGGGAGGCTGAACCTCGGGCCTGCAATGGCCGCTGCTAGAATACGTCGAGCTGAATGCGCGGACTGACGACGCCGAACTTGAGCACCCGCTCGCCCACGTCGGGAACGTTGACGTGTACGAGGTAGATGCCCGAGGCAATCGGCAAGCCTTCTTCCGTGCGCAGATCCCAGCGCAGGAAGTCCGTACCCGGCACCTTGTCCAGCGTCCGGATGAGCGTACCGCTGAGCGTGTAAATCCGCACCGTGGCGCGCTCCGGCAGGTTCGTCACCCGAACCTCGCTCTGGAAGTTCGAGACGTCGTAGCTCGAAGAGCCCCGGTAGGGGTTCGGCACGAGCGTAATCTCGTCGAGCGAGGCTTCGAGCACGTCCGCCTGGTCCCGCTGCGGCGCAAACTGCTGCGTCTCCAGCGTGAAGACGTCACCGTCCTGGATCGGCTTGGTGGTCACGACGCGAATCGTAGTGCCCGGAGGCGGCGGCGTGGCGTCGCCCGCGAAGTCGGCCACCATGAAGCGCCCGATCGGGTAGACGAAGCCGCCGTAGAAATTGGCGAAGTATGACCCCGAATCGTCGAAGTCGAAGTTGTACGTCGCCCCGGCGCCGCCGGACTGTTCGATGGCGTTGGCATAGCCTTCATAGCCCGCGGTACCCGGCAGCGGATCCATCCAGTAGACCCAGTCCGAGCCCGGGAAGCCAAAGAACGGCTCCTCGCCGACCCCGAAGCCCCACGCGTCCTTCGTCTCCCCGTCATTCGACAGGCAGAACGGGATCATGCGGGCGTCGTCGGACGGGTCGTCCGGCGTACCGATTCCGATGTCCCAGATTTCGAAGGGCGTCGTGGCGATTTTGTCATCCTCAAACGAGTACGTGCAGTAGCCGCCCGCCTCGGTAAAGCGCATCTCGAAGTCGCGCGGCGCGGCGAACTCGGCATAGCGCTCCAGACGGGAGACGAGGCCCGTCCCACCGGACGAGGCGTAGTAGTCCGCCGTCGTGTTGAGGCTGTGCCAGACGGTGTTGCCGTTGTAGATGGCACCGCCAGCGTCGTACTGATCCGGCGTCACCGGAGTGCCCGCCCAGGCCACCTCCACGATCCCGGCGCCACCGCCCGCAATGGCGGCGGGCGTATCGCGGACGCTGCCGGTGAGGCCTTCGGCCAGGATCACGTCCTGACCCTGCGCGGGGCTGGCCGACGTGCCGATGGGCAGCGGCTGGCCCTTGTTGGCGTAAAACTCGCGCCCATTGACCAGCGTCTCGCCCGTAGAGGCGTTCACGAGATCGTACGTCAGGAACTCTGCGACCTCACCCTCTTCACCGTCCGGGTCAAACCGGTAGAACTGGAGTTCATAGGTATCACCCGTCACTTCGAGCGGATCGGCAATCTCAGCGCCGATGATGGCGTCTGCGAGCTTGTCGATCTCGCCCGGCACGTCGAAATCGTCCGGGTTGACGTTCGGCTGCGCGTTGAGCGTCGTTCCGCCGTCGCGCGGATTCGTCAGACGCGGCACCGCCACCAGCGGCCCACCGTCCGGGTCACCGGAGATCGGGCTCTGGTAGATGGGCGGGTCGGAGAAGCCGTTGTAGGCGTAGGCCTGCACGCCGTAATAGTACTCCGTGTTGTTGTTGAGCGGCTGATCGGACAGGAAGTCCTGCGAAATCTGCAGGTAGTTCTGCACGCCCGCGTCCGTGCCCTCAGCGGCGACCTCCACGATGGGAGCACCTGTGGCCGGATCGACGGCTTCGCGTGTGATGGCGGTGATGTTATTCACCTCATCCAGCGTAGCGATCACTTCGCCGTTGTTGGGGAAGTCCTGCGGCGAGGCGTACTGATAGACCTTGTAGCCTTCGAAGGTGAAGGTCGTATCCTGCACGTTCGGGTCGGTCAGGAACGGGCTCTTCTCGTTGTACGAGTTGAGGTAGTTGTTCGAGTTCGAGGGATAGTCCCACTTGAGGACGATCTCCTGATCCAGCGCAGCAGCCTCGACGGTCGGCGCATCCGGCGGGCGCGGCAGGTCGAAGTCGAAGTTGAAGGCACCCTGCGCGAGGATGTCGTCGATCTTCAACTGCGCGACCGAGCCGATGCGGTTGGCCGTCTGGCTCCAGACGATGCCGAAGACGAGCTCCTGCACATCGCCCGGGTTCATCGTGAACGGACCGGTGGACATCAGGAAGCGGCGGTCAGCAGGCACGTTGCTCGTACCCTGCCCGTCGATGTTGTCTTCGCTCCAGAACTCCGGCGGATTGCCGGTGAACATGAAGTTCGTGGGTCCAAGGCCGAGGTCATCCCCGAAGCCGTCGCCGCCGACAGTCATCCGAGAGCCGTCCTTCCAGCGTCCCCGGAGGTAGCCGAAGAAGTCATCAGCGTCGGCAGGGTTGCCCTGCGGCGAGCTGTCGTTGTTGTAATAGACGAAGCGCGTCATGCGCAGGCGCTCGTCGGCCTCGTCCACCTCGCCGTCGCCGTCGTCGTCGATGCCGTTGGTGTTGACGAGCGGTCCCTGGAAGAAGTCGTAGCCCAGGGCGGGCGGGCGGTCCTGATAGCCGGCGCTGCCCTCGTCGAAGTTATCGCCGTTGTAGACGAAGCCGAGACCGAGCGTGGTGTCGC
>JAAAOL010000088.1 GCA_009908885.1 Bacteroidota bacterium
AGGTCGCTAACGAACAGCTGGCCGCGCTCGAAATGCCGGTGATTGGCTTCTTCGGGGCGGAGGACGGCAGCATCCCGGTCGAAACCGCCGAGACGTTCGATAGCACGCTCGACAGTCTGGGCGTCGAAAACGACATCTACATCTACGACGGCGCCGGGCATGCCTTCGCCAACCCCACCGGGCAGAACTATCAGGAAGAAGCTGCTGCCGATGCGTGGGACAAGACGGTCGCCTTCCTGCGGGAGACGCTCTACGGGCTCGACGCTCCGGTCGAGGACCTCGAAGCGGTAGATGTGGGGGAAGGCTGATGTCCACGTCCACGGAGGCCTTTCCGGCGTTGACCAACGACCTGCTGCTGCGGGCGGCCCGGCAGGAGCCCGTCGAGCGCACGCCCGTGTGGATGATGCGGCAGGCCGGGCGCTACCTGCCCGAGTACCGCGCGCTCCGGGCGGACCACGACTTCTTCACCGTCGTCCGCACCCCGGAGTTGGCCGCGGAGGTCACGCTGCAGCCCATCGAACGCTTCCCGCTCGACGCCGCGATCATCTTTTCAGACATCCTGGTGATTCCCCAGGCGCTGGGGCTGGACGTGCAGATGGTGAAGGGCAAGGGGCCCCACTTCCCCGATCCCCTGAGCGGTCCAGAGGACCTTGAACGGCTCCGCACGCCTGACGTCAGCCAGGAGCTAGCGTACGTGTTCGAGGCCCTGACGCTGACGCGGCGACGCCTGGAGGGGCGCGTGCCGCTAATCGGGTTCTGCGGCGCCCCGTGGACGCTCATGGCGTATATGATCGAAGGCGGCGGGAGCAAGTCGTTCACCACGTCGCGCAGCTGGTTGTACCGCCACCCCGAGGCCAGTCGCAGGCTGCTCCAGGCCATCACGGACGTCTGTGTGGAGTACCTCATCCGTCAGATCGATGCAGGCGCGCAGGTCGTCCAGGTGTTCGACAGCTGGGCCGGGCTGCTGGGACCCGCCACGTTCGAGACGTTCGCACTGCCGTACCTCCGCCAGATCGCGGAGAAGGTGGAGCGGGCCCATCCGGACGTGCCGTGCATCGTCTTCGCCAAAGGCGCTCCGTATGCCCTCCCGGCGTTGGCTGACACCGCGTACGACGTGATCAGCCTCGACTGGACGATGGATCCCCGCGAGGCCCTCCGGGCGACAGGCGGACGGAAGGCGTTGCAGGGCAATCTGGATCCGGCGGCGCTCTATGCTCCCCCCGACGCGATTCGTCAGGAGGTGCGCCGCATGCTTCAGGCCTTCGGGCCCCGTGGACACATCGGCAACCTGGGCCACGGGATGCATCCGGACCACGATCCGGAGCACGCCCGCGCCTTCATCGAGGCCGTCCACGAGGAGTCGGCCGCCATGGTGTCGCAGTCCTGATGGCCACTCCTACGCCCGAGGTGCTCTATCTGGACAACCACCTGCTGGTCGTCGCCAAGCCGCCGGGCATGCTCGCCCAGGCGGATCGGACGGGCGACCTGGACGTGGCGACGTGGGGCAAAGCCTATCTGAAAGCACGATTCGAGAAGCCGGGCAACGTGTTTCTTGGGCTCGTCCATCGGCTGGACCGGCCCGCGTCCGGCGTGATGGTGCTCGCCCGCACCTCGAAGGCCGCTCGAAGGTTGTCCGAGCAGTTTCGGCGGCGCCTGCCGGAGAAGCGCTACCTCGCCATCGCGGAGGACGCCCTCGACGGCTGGGGGCACTGGGTCGACTATCTGGTGAAGGAGCACCGCGAGGTCCGCGTCGTGGAGGAGGACCATCCGGACGGCAAGCGGGCAGAGTTGCGCTGGCAGGTCGTCGCGCAGGGGGATGGTGTGACGCTCGTAGAAGTGCGGCTCATGACCGGGCGGTCGCATCAGATTCGGGTGCAGTTCGCCCATCGCGGTGCGCCGTTGCTGGGCGATATGCGGTACGGCGCACAGCACGAACTGGACGGGCAGCACCTGGCGCTGCATGCTTACCGGCTGCGGGTGGAGCATCCGACGGAGCGCACCATGCTAGACTTTCGCGCGCCTTCGCCGTCTGCCTGGGGCGGGCGATTCGCAGACGCGATCGCTCCCCTGATGGAGGATTAATCCTCGTCCATGCGGTACGGGTGGACGCCCTTTTCGCACTCCGTCGGGGCGGGGAGGACGCAGACCGTGTCCGTCCGGAACGGGTCCAGCACGATGGGCACGTACTGATACGTCTCGAACGCACCCGCGCCACGCTGGAAGCGCTCGCCCATCGCCTTGCGGAGCGTCGTGTACGCCTCTCGCCCGACGACGATGTACTTGGCCTCGACGCCCGCTTCCTTGAGCTGACGAATGCCGTCGTTGATAAACTCCAAGATCTCGTCGCGACCGGGGGCGTATTCCAGGATGGTCATGGGAACAACTCAGGAGAAAGGGTTCGAAGAAAGGAGGATGTACGATAACTCATGTCGGAATCAGAGGCCATGACGATGACATCAGAGCCTACCGAGCCCCTGGCGCACCGCATGCAGCGGTATGTGGAGGCGCTGCAAGACCGAATCTGTACGGCCCTCGAACGCCTCGACGGGCGGGCCGCGTTCCGACGCGATCGCTGGGAGCGTGACGAGGGCGGGGGCGGCCTGACGCGCGTCCTCGAAGACGGGGCAGTATTCGAAAAGGGCGGCGTCAACACATCGGCGGTGCACGGCCCGCTGCCGGAGCGGATGGCCAAGGCCTTCGGCGTCCGCAAAAAGCCGTTTTTTGCCACGGGCCTGTCCCTGGTGATTCATCCGCGCTCACCCTGGGTGCCGACGGTCCACGCCAACGTCCGCTACTTCGCCCTCGGCGACGACCTCGCTCAGCCCGACGACCAGTGGTTCGGCGGCGGGGCGGACCTGACGCCCGTCTATCCGACGCTGGAGGACACGCAACATTTTCATCGAGTGTGGCGTGACGTGTGTGACCAACATGCCGACGTAGCCAGCTATGCCGACCTCAAACGGCACTGTGATGAGTACTTCTACCTCGATCACCGCCAGGAAGCCCGCGGCGTGGGCGGCATCTTTTACGACTATCTCCGCGACGCTCCCGAGGCCACCTTCGCGTTCTCGAAGGCCGTTGGAGACGCCTTCTTGGACGCCTACGTGCCCATCGTCGAGCGGCGCGCAACAGCGGACTATGGCGAGCGGGAGCAGGCGTTTCAGACGATCCGCCGGGGGCGCTACGTCGAGTTCAATCTGGTGTACGACCGCGGGACGCGCTTCGGGCTGGAGACGGGCGGGCGCACCGAGAGCATCCTGATGAGTCTGCCGCCGAGGGTGCGATGGCCCTACGCCTGGGAGCCGGAGCCGGGGACGAAGGAGGACCGGGCGATGTGGTTTTTCCAGGCGCGCGATTGGCTCACGCTCACCCCGTCCGACGCGCCGCCTGCCCCGGATGTGGCGGAATCGAAGGCCGGCGCATGACCCCGACGAGCATCAGCGCGTCGAGTCGGAATCGCAAACGTCGTGGCGTCGAGAACGAGGCAGGGGCGCAGGGCCTCGGGCGCGGTTGGAGGCGCAGTTTAGATTAGCTGAAAGTTCAACCGAGGTGGAGGAACGGAACGTGCAGGCGAGTCTACATGATACAGTATCAGGTCAACGCCCGCTGTTCCGTCCGCAACCCTGTATCGTCTATGACGCCGCGCCAGTTCCTCGACCGGTATCAGTATGACAAGCGGCTCGTTACGGGAGCCTACTATTCATCGAAGCCGCTGACGGTCGAGCGCGGAGACACGGTCGGGATCGTGATGATGAACCTGGGCGGTCCCAACACGGTGGAGGACGTCAGGCCGTTCCTGTACAACCTGTTCATGGATCCGGCCATCATCGACATCCCGCTGGGCAAGCGCGCCCGGCACTGGCTCTGCAAGGCCATTTCCTCGCTCCGAGCCAAGTCAGTCAGCGAGGACTATGAAGTGATCGGTGGCGGGTCGCCCATCAACCGGCTCACCCAGGAGCAGGCCGACAGCCTGGAGCAGCACCTCAATGCGCGCTTCGGGGGCGAGGCGGACGTCACGTTCCGCACCTACATCGCGATGCGGTACTGGCACCCGTTCAGCGAAGAAGCCGCCGCGCAGATGCAGCAGGACGGGGTGGACAAGGTGCTGCTGCTGCCGCTCTATCCGCAGTATTCCAAGACGACGACCGGCTCGTCGCTCGTCTACTGGTGGCACCTGGAGCAGGCGGGCGAGATTCCCGCGTGGCCGACCAGCTACGTGTTCGAGTACGCCGCCAACCCGAAGTACATCCAGGCCCTCAGCGAACGCATCGACGAAGGGTTGCAGCGCTTCAGCAAGCGGCATCGCGACGACGTGCACCTGCTCTTCAGTGCGCACGGCACGCCGCTCAAGGAGATGAAGGAGCGCCGCGACCCGTACTGTTGCCTGATCCACTCCACCGTAGATCGCGTGATGGAACTGCGCGGGAATGATCGACCGTACCACGTCGCCTTCCAGAGCAAGGTCGGCCCGGCCAAGTGGCTCACGCCCAGCACGCCCGATCAGCTCGAAGAACTCGCCCACGAAGGGCACACCTCCGTCCTGGTCATTCCGGTGGCGTTCGTGACCGAGCACATCGAAACGTCCTACGAACTCGACATCGAGGTACGGGAGGAGGCCGAGGAGGCAGGCATCCAGCACTACGAGGTGATGCCCGCGCTCAACAGCCATCCGCTCTTCATCGAGTCGCTGGTCGAGGCGGCGGTCAGCCAGCTGGCGCTGCCCGGCGGCGTCTCCGATCTTCCAGCCGAGGGCGACGGCGAGGTGGGGCAGTACCCGCTGCGCCCGCTCGATCAGCTGCCGCGGCCCCATCCGTCGGAGCGCTGCGCCCGCTGCCATCAGTGTGAATTCATCACCGAGGCTCGGAGGTGGACTTCCACGCCCGTGCCGCCGACCTCGGAACCGGCACCTCACTCTTCAGATTCCGGATCATGAGCCGTTTCCGCATCACTGGCGCTCGCAAGAATTCGACATACGGACTTTCGCTCCACATGGAAACCCCTTCCGATCAGCTCCTGAAGGCCTTCGCCTCGGTCCCTACCGACAGCCGCGTCCTCGACCTGGGTTGCGCCCACGGAGCCCACAGCGAGGCGCTGGCGCAACTGGACATCGAGGTGCACGCCTGCGACGTCGACCAACGCCTGCTCGTCAACGCCCGTGAGCGGTTGTCCGAGGCGATCGAGCCGCGCGAGGCGCTCCGCCGCGTCATCCGCACCCGGCGGTTTTCGGCGCTGGGCTACCCGAAGGAGTACTTCGACTGGATCGTGGCGTACGGCACGATCAACCGCCTCGGTGACGAGGACCCGGTCGAGGAGGTGCTGAGTGAGGCGCGCCGCGTGCTCAAGCCGGGCGGCTGGCTCTACCTGGTGCTCGCCGAGATCGAGGATGGCCACCCCGTCGACGTCGATGAACTGATCGACCAGCTCGAAGCCGCCGGGTACGAAGAAGCCTCCGCCCCGGAGGTCATCGACGAGAACGACGCCGAGACGACCCATCTCATCTACCGGCGCGTGGACGAGGGAACGCCTGCCTGACCGCCGGATACGACGCGTGGACGGTTTCACGAACTACGAGTGGACGTATGCAGATCGACACTTCCCCGGCGTCGCGCATCGCCCGTAGCGAGGCGCTCTACGACGAGGCCCAGCGCGTAATTCCCGGCGGCGTCAACTCGCCCGTCCGGGCGTTCAAGAGCGTCGGCGGCACGCCCCTGTTCATCGAGCGAGCCGAAGGCGCCTACATGGTCGATGCCGACGGCAACCGCTATATCGACTACATCGGTTCCTGGGGCCCGATGCTCTTCGGCCACACCGACCCGGACGTGGTGCAGGCCGTACAGCAGGCTGCGCTGGACTCGACCTCCTTCGGCGCGCCGACCGACATCGAAATCCGCGTCGCCGAGTTGATCTGCGACATGGTGCCGTCGGTCGAGAAGGTGCGGATGGTCAACTCCGGCACCGAGGCGACGATGAGCGCCGCGCGGTTGGCGCGGGGCTACACGGGGCGCGACAAGATCATCAAGTTCGAGGGCAACTACCACGGCCACGGCGACTTCTTCCTGATCGCCGCAGGCAGCGGGGCGATGACGTTCGGGGAGCCGAATTCCCCCGGCGTGACGCCCGGCAATGCCAAGGATACGCTGCTGGCCCGCTACAACGACGTCGACAGCGTCCGCGCGCTCGTCGAGGCCAACGCGGGCGAGGTGGCCTGCATCATCGTCGAGCCCATCGCGGGCAACATGGGGTGCATTCCGCCGGAGCCCGGCTTTCTGGAAGGCTTGCGCACTCTGTGCGACGAGCACGGCATCGTGCTGATCTTCGACGAGGTGATGACCGGCTTCCGCGTGGCGCGGGGCGGGGCGCAGGAACGCTACGGCGTCACGCCCGACCTGACGACCCTCGGCAAGATCATCGGCGGCGGACTACCCGTGGGCGCGTACGGCGGGCGCAAGGAAATCATGGACTTCGTCTCCCCGAACGGGCCGGTCTATCAGGCCGGTACACTCTCCGGCAATCCGCTGGCGATGCAGGCGGGCTACACCGTCCTGAAGAAGATTGCGGACAGTCCGGACCTGTACGACCGCCTCGAAGCCTACGGGCAGGCGCTGGAAGACGGCATGCGCGCCACCATGGGCGACCTCGGGCTCGATTACTACATGACACGCGTCGGCTCGATGGGCGGGCTCTTCTTCAACGAGGAGAAGGTGGTGGACTACGACACCGCCCAGCAGTGCGACACCGAGATGTACGCCCGCTACTTCCATGCGATGCTGGAGGAGGGCGTCTACCTGGCGCCGTCGCAGTTCGAGGCGTACTTCTTCTCGATCAAGCACGGCGAAGAGGAACTGGAGCATACCCTGCAGGCGCAGCGGCGGGCGCTGGAGCAGATCCACTGATGGGGAGCTGTGAACCAGGTCACCCATCGGCCTTGAAGAAGCCGCGAAGCCATTGACGGAAAGTCCAGCCGCACCGTACCTTCGTGCTCCCGTCTGGAACGGGCCCCGCTCACGCGAGCCTTGGACAAATATTCCCGGGGCGAGCGGGAACTTGTCGACGTACTGACGTTGAAATCGTCCTCCACGGGCGATCATCCCCGATCCGGTCAGGTAGCTCAGTCGGTAGAGCAACGGACTGAAAATCCGTGTGTCGGCGGTTCGATTCCGTCCCTGACCACCCCGAATCCTCCTAAATGTCGCGTTTAGGGGGATTTTTTATATCCTCTCGCTTCGGAGCCCCGGCTTTTCTCCTCCGATTTGTCTCCTATTTGTCACCCGAAGATAGCCACATAATCGCCGTTTTTGGGTGAACTAGGGGCATTTCCAGCACCAGTAGGTATCTCCCTGTCACCCGTCCGTTCATCCTCTCTGGATTGTCAGGGCGCCATCTTTCCATTGAGGAGAGATGGCGCTTCTCGGTTTCTTTTTGGGTACTCGGTGCCGCGTGCTGTATCCTTACTTGCCGCCATACTTAACTAATGCACCCGATACCTCTTCCCCCCCTCACCACGGAGGTACTATGGTGGCTTGCCCCTCAGAAAGCCACAGTGCGGGCGATGTACGTCCTCGCATCCTCGTCGTAGACGATCACGAACCGTCTAGCCGACTTATCGACCTGATGACCCCAGCGTATTGCGAGGTCGATACCGCGCAGGACGGTGAGACGGGGCTGCAATTTCTGGCCGAGAAGCAGTACGACGCTATTCTGCTCGACATTGAGATGCCCCGCCCGCTGACGGGAATCCGCGTGCTCCGAGAAATACGGAGCCGGTACCCTGACCTAAAGGCGCCGGTCATCGCTTTCACCGCGCATGTTCTCCCACGCGACGAGCAGGACCTCTACGATGAGGGGTTCGATGGCTACCTCGGCAAGCCGTTCGTGCGGGCTGACCTGCTCGACGTGCTTCGGCAGCATATCGACGGACTGGAGTGACACTCGGCACTTCTGGCTTGACCTACCCCCCGGTAAGGCTTTACTTAAAGGCTCCCGCTGACAAGCAGTAGCCCCCCATGCCCGAGTCCTCCATCGACGCCTTCATCGAGAAGTGGCGTGCCTCCGGTGCGTCCGAGCAGTCCAACTACGCCCTCTTCCTGACCGAACTCTGCGACGTGCTGGCCGTCGGACGGCCTGACGCGGCCTCCAGCATCGTCGAGAAGAACGCCTATACGTTCGAGCGCTCCGTGCAGTACGGCCCGGAGGAGGACGGCACCCGAGGCCGCATCGACCTCTACAAGCGCGGGTGC
>JAAAOL010000235.1 GCA_009908885.1 Bacteroidota bacterium
AGCTCCCACCCCACCTCCTCCCCGGCCCAGCCCGTTAGCAGGTCGTGAAGGGTGGCAATGCTCCGTGGGTGCGACAGCGTCAGTTGCGCTCGATGCTGCCTGCCGGTTCCTGTTCGGACATCGTTGGTGTGTGACTGCGTGTCCATCCGGGGTAGGGTCTGGTGGGGAAGCGGTCGGTGGATCAGTAGCAGGACGGCCCGGCAACCCCACGACGCCGGACCGCCCCCGCAGCCTCCCTACTTCCGAGGCTACGTGTACTTCTTCTGAGGCGCTAGCCCTGCCGCCTAGTCGTCATCGTCGCTGTCGTCGTCATCATCGTCGTCGTCCCCATCCTCATCGTCTCCGTCGTCGTCACCGTCCGAGTCCTCCTCCTCGTCTGAGTCGTCGTCCTCGTCGTCACAGGGCCCATCGTAGTCGTACGGGTGATTGGCATGACCGGCCACCGCAGCCGGGCTCACCGAGAGCGTGATGGCCTCGTCCGGATTGCCCGGTGGAACGTGGCAGATCAGCACCTTGCCCGGGTGGTTGGGGTCGTCGTAGCTGCCGGTGACGCTGCCCTCCTCCTCGTCGTCCCCGTCCCCATCGTCGGAGTCGTCATCGCCATCCTCGCCGTCATCATCGGAGTCATCACCATCATCATCGGAGTCATCGCCGTCGTCGGAGTCGTCTCCATCATCACCGTCATCATCATCCTCGTCGTCGCGGTTGCTTTCGAGCTTGACGATGGTCACGACGCTCTCGCCGTCCTCATCGCGATACTCTCCTTCGGATGTGACAACAAATCCGGCATCTAACTCATCAGCCAGCTCTTGCAGGCTAAAGAGATCCCCCTCCTCATCAAAGATGGTACTGCCGTCAACAGTAAAGATGCGCCCACCGGCTACTTCAAACGTTTGAGCATCGAGATCGACGCCAAAGACACGACCTCCAAACTCATTCTCATCATCACCGTCGTCGCCATCGTCATCGGAGTCGTCTCCGTCATCGGAGTCGTCTCCGTCGTCGGAGTCATCCCCGTCGTCATCTGAATCATCCCCATCATCGTCGGAATCGTCTCCGTCGTCATCACCATCATCTCCGTCGTCATCGGAGTCGTCCCCGTCGTCGCCGTCATCGTCCCCGTCGTCTGAATCGTCCCCATCGTCGGAGTCATCCCCATCATCGTCGGAGTCATCCCCGTCATCGTCGGAGTCATCCCCGTCATCGTCGGAATCGTCTCCGTCATCATCGCCATCGTCGGAGTCATCTCCGTCGTCGCCGTCGTCGCCGGTGGGAGTCTCGGGGAACGTCGCTTCGAGAAAGACGGCGCCGTCCTGCTCAATGGCGATGTCCAGCCCGCGCGGATCGAAGTCGAGCAGGAGTTTTCCGTCCTCGGCCGGATCTCGGAACTCCACTTCTCCTTCGATGTCATCGTCGGTCTCGACCACGTCGATCTGCGCCCGGATGTCACCACCGACGCGTAGATCGTACGTACCGATGGGAAGGTCTTCGACTTCCACCTTGAACTCGGTGCGGTCGTCCCGAGCCTCGTACTCGGCCTCCCCCGACGCGTCGGGATCGAGTCCGGTGTTGGTGAGGGCAATCTCGATCTCGACCTCGTCGTCCTCCGACTGCGAGGTGCCGTCGTCATCGCCGTCGTCGCTATCCTGAAGCGTCTGAGCATCGACGGTGCTCGCATCCTCCTCCATGCTGCTCACGGCGCTGTCGCAGGCCGACAGGCCGACCAGCAGGGCGAAGGCGATCAGGATGTGGGTCAGTAGCTTGGTCATGGTACGTCCTCCTCGTGATGTGGTGGTACTTCTCCGCCCGGATACGGACCAGGCGATGGTACCACTGACTATGACAAGGACGGTGCCAAGCTGACCGCCGCGCACCAAACCGCCGATTCATACGCTGTGTGCCGGTTCTGGGGGTGCTGCCCGAAGATAAGCACGCGCTACAATGTGCACGCCGTTCACGTGGTGTGCATGGAATTCACACCCGTGTGTCGGCGCGCCGTCAGAGGACGAGGATGCTCTGCACGCGGGCGCCCTCCGCGTCGACGTCCGTCGGCACGGGCTTGCGGAAGGCCTTGTTGCTCTCGGGCGCCACGTCCTGCACGACCACGCTGACGCTGGAGATGCGGCGGTTGTCAGCATCGTAGAAGGCGATGCGCAGCTGCACGTTGTCGAGGCGCTCGCGGCTCTCGTTGTGCAGCGTGCCGGTCACGATGCGCGTGCCGTCGGGGATGCGTGCATACTGGAACTCGCTGACGGTGACCTGCTCGGCGAGGCGCCGCTGCTGCGCGTCGGAAGGACCGCAGGCGGACAGGCCGAGGGCGAGAATGAGACTGAGGAGAAGGGTGCGAGCCATGATTGGCGGTACCTTGGGCAAGAGAGGGCTGTTGTCATAAACGAGCAGAGCGGGGGATGTTCGGGCGCTTCGTCAACATTTGACACGCGGCGGGGACGCGCCCGCGTCAGTCGAGTCCGTACTCCTCGGCCACTTCCTCGGCGGTGAAGACCGCCTCTTCGGCGTCGGGCAGCATCTGCTTGGTGACGAGGTACGGGCCGAGGGCGAGCACGTCCATGTGGGTGCGGCGGAAGCAGGTGTAGGCGTCCTCGGGGGTGCAGACGATGGGCTCGCCCCGCACGTTGAAGCTGGTGTTGACGAGCACCCCGCAGCCCGTCCGCGCCTCGAAGGCCTTCAGCAGCCGGTAGTAACCTGGACTCGTCTCGGGGTGCACCGTCTGGATGCGCGCGGAGCCGTCGACGTGGGTCACGGCCGGAATGGCGCTGTCGATATGTTTGAGGCGGTCCAACCCTTCGCCGCCCACCTCGGCGTCGCTGACCTGGGCCACGAGCAGCATGTACGGGCTCGGCGCGTCGAGGTCGAAGTAGTCGGCGGCGCGCTCGGCCAGCACGCTCGGTGCGAACGGGCGGAAGCTCTCGCGGAATTTGATCTTGAGGTTGACGAGGCGCTGCACCTCGCGCCCGCGCGGGTCGGCCAGGATGGAGCGGTGCCCGAGGGCGCGCGGCCCGAACTCCATCCGCCCCTGAAACCAGCCGACGACCTGCCCGTCGGCCAGCACCTCGGCGACGCGGTCGGCCAGCGCGTCGTGACCGACGTGCTCGTGCGGGAGGCCTTCCCGCTCCAGGAAGGCCGCGATGGCCTCGTCCGAGAAGCCCGGCCCGAGGTAGGCGCCCTGCATGGCGTCGGGCGTCTGGGGCGTGCGCGGCTGCCCGGCGTGCATGTGCCAGGCCACCAGGGCCGCCCCGAGCGCGCCGCCCGCATCGCCCGCCGCCGGTTGAATCCAGATCCGCTCGAACGGACTCTCCCGCAACAGCCGACCGTTGGCCACGCAGTTGAGCGCCACGCCGCCCGCCAGGCACAGATTGCGCTCGCCCGTCTCCCGGTGCACGTGCCGGGCCATCCGTAGCAGCGCCTCCTCCGTCACCGCCTGCACCGACCGCGCCAGGTCCATCTCGCGCTGCGTCAGCTCGCTCTCGGGCGCCCGCCGCGGCCCGCCGAAGAGCTCGGCAAACCGTCGCCCCGTCATCGTGAGGCCGTGCGGGTACGTGAAGTACTCCATGTTGAGCTTGAACGACCCGTCGTCCTTCAGGTCGACCAGTGCGTCCCGGATGGTGTCCACGTAGCGCGGCTCGCCGTACGGGGCGAGGCCCATCAGCTTGTACTCGCCCGAGTTGACGCGGAAGCCGCAGAAGTAGGTGAAGGCGCTGTACAGCAGGCCCAGCGAGTGCGGGAAGTGGATCTCCGCCTGGAGGGTGACGCGGTGTCCGTCGCCGAGGCCGTACGAGGTCGTCGCCCACTCGCCGACGCCGTCGGTGGTGATGAAGGCCGCCCGCTCGAACGGCGAGGGGAAGAAGGCGCTGGCGGCGTGGCTTTCGTGGTGCTCGGGAAAGATGAGCGGGCCGTCGTAGTCCAGCTCCGTGGCGATGAGGTCCGGAATCCAGAGCTTCTTTTTGAGCCAGAGCGGCATCGCCTTCAGGAAGGACCGCAGGCCTTTCGGCGCCACCATCAGGTACGTCTCCAGCAGCCGCTCGAATTTGAGGAACGGCTTGTCGTAGAACGCGACGGCGTCCAACTCCTGCGCCGTGAGGCCGCCCTCGCGCAGACAGTACGCGATGGCCTGCGTGGGAAAGTGCGGATCATGCTTCTGCCGCGAGAAGCGCTCCTCCTGCGCCGCCGCCACGATGCGCCCGTCCCGCACGAGGCAGGCGGCCGAGTCGTGGTACCAGCAGGAAAGGCCGAGGATGGTCATGGGAAAGCGCGTCGGAGGCGACGAGCGACGGGCGGATCGGTGTTACAGGACCTCGATGATGTCCCAGTCGTCGCTGAGCTTGCGCTGGAAGTGCTTGTACTTGAGCGTCTGCGTCTCGCCGGTGTCGATGTGTTGGACGACCACGCGGTCGTTGCGCCCGATCTTGCGGCGCGGCTCGTCCTCGTCGACCGGGCGCCCGGCCACGAGCCCCCGATCGGCCATGAACTCGCCGATCACCTGCTTCATGCGGGCCTCGTCCGGCTCTTCGTCTCCGCTCGCTTCGAAGGCGTCCATCATCCGGTCCATGAGGTCCATGACGTCGTCGTCGGGCAGGCCGGTCGCCTCCTGGATCTGGCTGGCTATCCGGTTGAACTCCATCTCAGCTTGCAGCTCCTGGACGCGCTCGGCATATTCCGCCTCCTTCGCCCACATCTCCTCGTAATACGCAGGCAGCGCCAGGAGCGGATCGGGAGCCTCGTCGGAGGCGATCATGTCTAGCGCATCGTCCTTCGAAAGCTCCCAATCCATGATGACTTCGGCGTCGTAGAGCGCGGCGATGCGCTCACGGCTGTCGACGTCGCGGGCGTGCATGAGCCCTTTCACCGCGGTCGTCCACCGTCGTATCTCGAAGAGGGAGACGTCGGCGAGGTCGTCGGGCACGTCGGGCGTTCCATCGTCCCGGACGGGCGGCAGCATCTCTCGCAACCGGGGCACGATGCGGTCACGCAGCGACGGCTCCTTGGCGAGGTGGCCGAGGGCTTGGAGCGCATGCAGCCGCCCCACGTCGGGCGTCTCGGGATCGTCCAGCACCCCTTCGAGCGCGGCCACGGCGTCCGCGCCGAAGCGTCGCAGTCGCGGGTTGATCCAGAATCCCAGCGCGCGGGTCTTTTCCGGCTCTTCGCGACAGAACCGCTCGACCTCGGCCAGCACCTCCGGCGCCTTCCGCTCGATGAGGACGAGCCCGGCGTGCATGTCGCGGTAGTTACGCGGATCGTCCTCGGACCAGTCGTCATCGACGTCGGCCTTCAGGAGCCGCATCAGCTCCGGCACGACGCTCTCGTCGTGCGCCAGCAGCGCCTCCAGCAGGTCGGCGTCAGGCTGCTCGCCCGACAGCTCCAGCGCCTCGGCGAGGTCGAACGCGGTCCAGTCGTCGTAATTCATGGAAGTCAGGGGGTGGTGGAGGAAGGTGATTGCAGCGTTCTTGAGCCGAACCCCGCTCAGCGGAGCACGTTCCGAGCGCGGGGTCATCCCAGCCCGAGGGCGGCGAAGAGGAACCGATAAGCGTCGTAGAACGGCGCGGCGAAGAGGCGGCTCTCCCAGACGTAGTAGCCCGGCGTGATCCAGGCCAGCGCGCCGAGGGCCAGCACAGCACGCCGCAGCGCGCCGGACGCGTCCTGCCGCAGCGCATACAGGATCGCGTGCAGCGCGGGCGCCCAGGCCAGGAGTGCGAAGACGCGGGTCGAGTCCTCGGTGAAAAACATGATGCCCAGAAAGGCCGCCTGGAGGCCGACGAGCGCGAGGACGTACCGCCGGTTCTGTCGATACAGGGTCCAGCCCGACAGCGCGAGCGCGACCCACAGCAGCCCGTGCCCGGAGAACACGATGTGCGGCAGTTCTCGGTTGATCCAGAGCCAGTAGTCGAGGTCCTGTTGCAGCACATAGTCGAGCCGGGAGACGACCTGGATGTCGAAGAGCGCCTGATACCCTTGCGCTGCCGCCAGCCCGCCCAGCACCCCGCCGACGACGGCTGCGAGGTGTCCGTAGCCCGGGGCGTCGTCCTCAGCGAGCACGCGAAGCAGCAGGATCGACGGTCCGGCGAAGACGAGGATGGGATGGTTGAACGCGCCCAGCACGCCGATCCCGAGGAGCGCCGCCGGATGCCGCACGAACAGCAGCGCCGCGGCGAACAGGAACGTCAGCGCGTCCGGCATGCCGACCCAGGCCAGCAGCACCGTCGTCACGGGATGAGCGGCGACCAGCAGCATCGCCAGCGCCGCAGTGATCCGGTCACCCTGATTTCGCAACGCGACCGCCAGCAGCCCGAAGCCGCCGCCGATGAGGCTCAGGCAGAGGATGAAGAACGTCGTTGGCGTCGTCGCTCCGAGGACGTGGGCGACGAGGGGCAGCAGCGGGGCGCCCTGCGCGTAGTTGGGCGCGGGCGCCGCGGTAAACGGATCGACAGCCAATGCCAGGTACCCGCCCCCGGGCGCGAACGCCATGCCGTTGTAGGCCACGGTCGCCAGGCACAGCCCGATCAGGAGGCGCCCGTAGTGCTGCTCCGCCCATCGGGTGAACGTCGCCTCCAGGCGGCCCAGGACGTCGGGGCCCGGCGTCATCCGACGTGCAGCTCTTCCAGGTTGGCGCGGAGGCGCTGCAGCTCGGCCGTCGCGTCGCGCTTCTTCTGACGCTCACGCTCGACCACCTCGTCCGGCGCCTTCGTAACGAACTGCTGGTTCGCCAGCTTCCGCTCGACGCCGTTGAGAAACTGCTCCTTCTGGCTGATTTCCTTCTCCAGCCGCTGGCGCTCCTCTTCCAGGTCGATCATGCCTGCCAGCGGCACGAACACTTCGTACTGACCGGTGACGTACGACGCACTCGCGCGCGGCTTCTCCGCCTCGGGGCTCACCGTGAGGTCGGTCACAGCGGCGAGCTTCTCGAAGTAGACGGCGTGGGTCCGCAGTGCCTCGGCCACGTCCGCAGCGTCGGCGGGGACCTTCACGAGCGCCTCGATCTCGGTGGTGAGCGCCACGCCATACGAACTCTTGATGTTGCGGATGCCGGAGACGAGGTCCTGCAGGACGCTGAACGTGCGTGCCGCGGCCTCGTCCACCTCGTCACCGTCGGGCGTGGGCCAGGCGGAGACGATGCAGGCATCGCCCTCCTCGCGCGGGCGCAGCCGCCACCACAGCTCCTCGGTGATGAACGGCATGAACGGATGCAGCAGCTGGAGCATCTGCTCGTACAGCTCCACCGCCAGCGCGATGGTGTCCTCGTCCATCGGCTCGCCGAAGGGTGGCTTGATGAGTTCGAGGTACCAGTCGCAGTAGTCGCCCCAGAAGAGGGTGTAGATCTTGGTCAGCGCCTCGTTGAGCCGGTAGCGCTGGATGTCCTCCTCGACGGCCTCGATGGTCTGATGCAGCCGCGTCAGCATCCACCGCTCCGCCAGCGTCAGCTCCTCGAACGACCGGGTGCGGCGATAGTCCTGCACCGGGCGTCCGTCCGCATCGGCCTCCATGAACTGGCCGAAGACGTTGAACGCGTTCCAGATCTTGTTGGCGAAGTTGCGGCCCATCTCGAACTTGGACGGGTCCAGCTTGATGTCCTGCCCCTGCGCGCAGAGGATCGTCAGGCTGAAGCGCACGGCGTCGGCACCGTACTGCTCCACCATCTCCAGCGGGTCGATGCCGTTGCCGAGGCTCTTGGACATCCACCGGCCGTGCTTGTCCTTGATCATGCCGGTGATGAAAATGTCGCGGAACGGCGGCTCCCCGGTGAAGTGGAGCCCCGCCATGATCATGCGGGCGATCCAGAAGAAGAGGATGTCGTAGCCCGAGACGAGCACGTCCGTCGGGTAGAAGTAGGCGAGGTCTTTCTGCGTCTCCGCGTCCTCTTCGGGCCAGCCCAGCGTGGCGAACGGCCAGAGCCAGGACGAGAACCAGGTGTCGAGCACGTCCTCGTCCTGCACCATGCCCGGCTCGGGTTGGTCGACGGCCACGACGTAATCGCGCGACTCGTCGATGCTGCCGTCGTCGTTCGTGTAGTACCAGACCGGGATGCGGTGGCCCCACCACAGTTGGCGGCTGATGCACCAGTCGCGGATGTTTTCGAGCCAGCGGAAGTACTCGTTGGCCCAGCGCTCCGGGTAGAACGTGATCTCCCCGTCGCGGACGGCCTCCAGCGCGGGCTCGGCCAGCGGCTCCATCTTGACGAACCACTGCCGCGAGATG
>JAAAOL010000429.1 GCA_009908885.1 Bacteroidota bacterium
CGTTTCCCTCAGGGCACGCGACGACGGTGTTTGCCTTCACCACGCCGTGGGTGCTGTACTATCCCGGCGTGCCGACCTACGGGCTCCTGGCGCTGAGTGCGGGCACGGCCTATGCGCGGCTGGCCGACAACGTCCACTGGTTCACCGACGTGATGGCCGGAAGCGCCATCGGGATCGCCACGGCCTACTGGCTCACGCGGCGCCATCAGGAGGCCGTCGAGCGTTCGCGCTTGCAGCCCATCCTCGCCGCCGACCGCATCGGCTTTCGCGTGCGGCTCGGGCCGTGACTTCGGGGTCAGCCCGCTGCTGCCCGTCGCAGCCGATCCATCAGCGCCACGCCGAGGCCGCGTTCCTGGACGCGCTGGGCGTAGATGGTGGCGATGTCGGCCGCATCGCACCGTCGGAAGAAGTCGAACAGCTCGTGCGCGTAGTCGTCCAGGTCATCGCACGCGAGATGTAGACCAAACGTGTCGGACGGCGCGTCGAGGCCGATGTAGGCGGTATCGGGTGCGGCCTCGGCCTCGTCAGGGTGATCGACCAGGCAGATGTGGGCACGGGGTGCGTAGTGCCGATAGCGCGTGCCGGGGCTGCGTCGCTTGGCGGTGTGCACGTCGGGCGATAGCCGTACGGACGGCCACACGGCTTGTAGCTGCTCCAGCGTAATCGCCCCTGCCCGAAGCACCAGCGGCGGGACCTCGGTGCAGTCGACGACGGTCGATTCCAGCCCGACGGGCGTGCGGTCGCCCTTCAGGATGCAGGAGATGCGCCCATCGAGGTCGGCGAGGACGGCTTCCCACGTGGTCGGACTCGGGCGGCCCGAGCGGTTCGCCGACGGCGCCGCCACCGGACACGCGCACGCTTCCAGAAACACTTGCGCCACGGGATGACGCGGCATGCGAATCCCAACCGTGTCCAGTCCGCCCGTCACGACGTCGGGCACCGTGGGGCGCTTCGGCAGGATGAGCGTCAGCGGGCCGGGGACGAAATGCTCCAGCAGCGTCGCGGCGGCGTCGGGCACGGTCGCTGCGAGGTCGTCCACCTGCGCGAGGTCGTGGATGTGGACGATGAGCGGGTTGTCCGAGGGGCGCCCCTTCGCTGCGAAGATGCGCCGCACCGCCTCGGGGTTGAAGGCGTCCGCGCCGAGGCCGTAGACCGTCTCCGTCGGAAAGGCGACGATCTGGCCGCGCCGGATGCGGGCAGCAGCGTCGGTGGGAGATGTGGTCAGGTGGGTCGTCACGGTCGCGCCGGGGCAGGAGAGACGGTGGAGCGTTCTCTCTAACCCGCGCGCCGAGGATCCTTTCCCTGTTAAGAACTCAGCGAAGTCGTAGTGACGAGACGGCGGCTTGTCTCACTCTAGATTTTCCAGGTCCGCCAGGTCTTGATGCCGCCCACTGGCGCGCTTGTTCGAGCGCAAGCATTCAAGGCCGATGAAGAACAACCTCACTTCATCGACGTCGAGGGTCTGCCGGTTTTTGTAGCACACCTCGAATGTCACGCCGTCCAAACTCGTCAGTAAATCGATCCGCAGCGGAGGGTACCCCAGCTGGATGATCTGATCCGGTTCCAGGAAGTCATCTGCTCCGAGCCCAACCGATCCGAAGCCGAAGTCGTCCAGCGCGCGCAGGAGCTTGCGCACATTTTCGGGCGTGCGCTCGATCCACACATCCAGATCCTTCGTATATCGAGGATGGCCGTGGAAGGCGACGGCATATCCCCCTACGATCAAGTAGCGAACCTCACGTGCGTTTAAGCACGCGGCAAACTCTCTGAAGTCGGGGGCGATCGTCATGCTGGGTGTCGTCGGGCCAGTCGTGATACTCGCGGCGGATAGACTCCAATGTACGGAGCCGCTCCTCGGGGGGGCGTGAGCGCCAGAAGGCCGCGTCGCTACTCGATTCGTGAAGACTAATTTTCCGCACGGCCTGACGATTCATTGCACGATGCTCGGGGTAAGGGTTCCGTACCACGGTTGCTTCAAACGAGGTACGACGTCGGCGGTTCGACACTGAACAGGCCATCTTCCTGTCTGCCGTAGCCGAAGCTACCCCGCCGCGAACCGCACGACGCGGCGGCTCCAGGTGCGCAGGTCGTCCAGCATCACGTAGATCGACGGCAGCACGATGAGCGTGACGGCGGTCGAGAAGGTAAGGCCGCCGACGATGGCGCGGGCCATCGGGTAGTAGGGCGGGCCGTCCCCGCCGATCTGGGCGTTGCTCATGCACAGCGGAATGAGGCCGAGCACGGTGGTCGCCGCCGTCATCAGGATGGGTCGCATCCGGTCGCGCCCGCCCTGCACCACGGCCTCGCGGCGGGAGAGGCCCCGCTCGCGGAGCTGGTTGATGTGGTCGATCAGCACGATGCCGTTGTTGACCACGATGCCGATCAGGATGAGCACGCCGATCCACGCCATCACGGAAAACGTAGTACCGGTGGCGAGGAAGAACCAGTACACGCCGATGATGGCGAAGACGATGGACGACCAGATGGCCGCCGGGTGGATCAGGGACTCGAAGAGCGCCGCCATCACCAGATAGATCAGAATGAGGGCCAGCAGCAGGTTCATCAGCATCACGTTCTGCGAGCGCTCCTCCTCGCGGAAGCGCTGGCCGAAGCCCCACTCATAGCCGGGCGGCAGCTCCATGCGTTCCATGACCTGACGGATGGCCTGGTGCGCCTCGTCCGAGGTGATGCCGTCCAGCCCGCCCGAGACGCCGATCATCGTGTTGCGGTCTTCGCGGTGGATGCCCTGCGGTCCGCGCTCGACCTCCAGGTCGGCCACGGCAGCGAGGGAGAGTTGCTGGCTCCCGTCGCCCAGCAGGCTGAGGGTGCGGAGGTCGTCCAACGAGCGGCGGTCCTCATCGCGGAAGGTCAGCCGGAGGTCCACCTCGCCCTGCGGCGTCCGGATGGTGCGCAGGTTCTGCCCGCGCATGGCCGCGGAGACGGTCTGCGCCACCTGCTGCGTCGAGAAGCCGTACTGCCGGGCCCGCTCGCGGTCCACCACCACGTGCACTTCCTCGTCGCCCGTCTCGACCTCGGAGCGCACGTCGGTCAGGCCGTCGATGTGGGACAGGCGCTCGGCCACGCGGTGCGACAACTGGGCCAGCACCTCGCTCGACTCGCCCGCCAGCGTGATGCGCACCCCCTGCCGCCCGTCGCCCTGCTGCCAGTCGAAGCTCGGGCGCGCGATCGCCAGCTTGGGCAGGTCCTCGCGGATGGCGTCTTTGATCTCTGGGATCGACTTCTGGATGTCCTCTTCCGTGAGCATAATCGTCGACATCGCCCACGTCGGGTTCCAGTAGCTGTAGACCGACTCGATCTCGAAAGCCTCTTTGTTGGCGAAGAGGTAGTCTTCCACCTCGGTGACGGCTTCCTCGATCCGGTCGACGGCGTACGAATCGTTCAGGTGGAAAATCAGGTTGATCCGCCGCTCGGTGTTGTCGTCTGGAAAGAAATCGGAGTTGACGAAGTTGGCCGGGACCATCACGCTGAAGAGCGTCGTCAGGACCATGACGGCGGCGGTCTTGCGATGGGTGAGCAGCCAGTCCAGCATCCGCCCATAGCGGTCCGTCATGCCTTCGATGAAGCGGGAGTGCTTCTCGGCCTTCGGTGGCTTGAGGCGGGCCGTGAGGAGCGGCACCACCGTCTGCGCGATGAGGAGGGAGGCGGCGAGGGCGACGCAGATGGTGATGGCTACGTGCTTCATGAAGACCGTCACCTCGTCCGATGGGCTCACGATGGCCGGGAGGAAGACGATGCCGGTCGTGATGGTGCCCGCCGTCACGGCCAGGGCCACTTCCTTCACGCCTTTCTTGGTCGTCTGGACGGGATGGTCCGGGTCGAGGCGCTGGTTGCGGTGGATGCTCTCGGTGACGACGACGGCGTTGTCCACCAGCATGCCGATGGCGAGCATCAGGCCCATCATCGTGAGGATGTTGAGCGAGAGGCCGATAAAGTAGAGCGCGCCCATGGTGATGAGCAGCGAGACGGGCACGGCGAGGGCGACGATGAGCGTCGTGGCGAAGCGGCGGAGGAAGAAGTAGAGCACCAGCACGGCGAACAGCGCACCCAGCAGCCCGGCCTCCAGCAGCTCGTTCAGCGACTGGACGATGCCCTCGGCGCTGTTGTCCATGAAGTAGATGTTGATGCCCTCCATCTCCGGGTCGTTGTGCAGCTCGTTCAGCGCTGCGATGACCCGGTCGGCCACCTCCACCGTGTTCGAGCCCGACTCCTTCCGCACGTTCATCCCGATGGCGTAGGTGCCGTCCAGGTGGCGGCCTTCGTTCAACTCGGGATCGTCGTAGCGCACCTCGGCCACGTCGCTCAGGCGCAGGCCGTTGGCGTCGATGACGAGGCTGCGGATGTCGTCCACCGTGTGCAGTTCGCCTGCGGGGCGCACCACGTAGCGCTGCCCGGCGTCGGTGATCTGCCCGGCGGTGACGCTCACGTTGGCGCGCTGCAACTGGCTCATGAGTGCCGGGAGGTTGACCCGGTGCGCCGCCAGGCGGTCGGAGATCAGCTGGATGCGGATTTCCTTGGGCTGCACGCCGTAGAGTTCGACCTGTGAGACGCCGTTCACGCGCTCCAGGTGGCGTTTCACCTTACGGTCCAGCAGTTCGTACGAGCCGGAGAGGTCGCGCGAGGCCGAGATGCGGAGCTGCATGATCGGCATGTCGTTCGTCGAGAACTGGCGCACGAAGATGCGCTCCACGTCCGACGGCAGGTCGTCGCGGATGCCGTTCAGCTTCTCGCGGGCCTCCAGCGCCTTCAGCTTGGTATCCACGCCCCAGTCGTACTCCAGCCGGATGCGCGCGCCGTTCTCGTCGGAGTCGGACGACATGCGGTTGACGTTTCCCATCGTCGCCAGCACTTCCTCCACGGGCCGCGTGATCTCGCGCTCCACCTCGTCCGGCGTCGAGCCCGGATACGGAATCTGGACCCAGAGCGAGGGATTGCTGAGGTCGGGGAAGTACTCCAGCGGGATCAGGCGCGTCGAGATGGCCCCGAGCACGATGAGGCACAGGAAGACCATCAGCGTGGTCACAGGGCGCCGCATGGAGAGGTCGGTGATGCTCATAGGTTTGCTCGCCGTGCGAGCGTCATTGGGTCACTAGGTCATCTGCGCCTGTCGGCGCGTCACGGGGGTTCTGGTCATGCGTTGGGAATCATGCTTTGGTCGAGCCGATGGACCGAATGTAGTTGTTCAGTTTGACACCGGTCGTCGTAATCAGTCTCTGCAGCATTTGATGATCTGAATGGTCGAGGTACCCGCGCTGGTGAGCCTTGGTGAGCCATGTTTTTGTCTCATAGAGTGAGCCGCGAGCGTAGTAGCAGAAGTTCCGGTTTTCGGCGTAGTGATACCGCCCGAATCCTTCGCTGATATTGGCCGCGATGGAATCGCCAGCCCGAACGAGTTGCGTGCCCATCGTACGACGGGCGTGGCGGTCCCACTCCGTAGTGATTGTCCAGGCTATCTCGCCAATGCGCATGGCCAGCTGGTACACCTCCAGGTCTTCGAGTTTCATGATCCCCTCCATGGTTCCTGTAGTGACGTTCGCCTCTACAGACGCGTGAAGCGGCGATTCGTAACCTGTATGGTGATTCCTCAACATCCTTATTGGCGATAAATGTCGCGAGCGAAGCGAGCCCATGACCACGAATGACTACGGGTGACCGATAACATCCGGCCGCCGGTCCAGCACGGAGTACATGACCGGGATGACGATGAGCGTCAGCAGCGTCGAGACGACGAGGCCGCCGATCACGGGAATCGCCATCGGGGCGCGCACCTCGGCGCCTTCGCCCAGGCCGAGCGCCAGCGGCAAGAGGCCGAGCGTCGTCGTGAGCGTCGTCATCAGGATGGGCCGCAGCCGCAGGCGTCCGCCTTCGACGATGGCCTCGTACTTTTTCATCCCTTCGGCCCGCAGCTGGTTGATGAGGTCGACCAGCACGATGGCGTTGTTGACCACGATGCCGACGAGCAGGATCAGACCGATGAAGACGACCACGCTGAGCGTCGAGCCGGTGAGCCACAGCGCCAGCACCGCGCCGATGAGGGCCAGCGGGATGGAGAAGAAGATGACGAACGGGTGCAGCAGCGACTCGAACTGGGACGCCATCACCAGGTAGACGAGGAAGATGGCGAGGGCGAGAGCCAGCAGCAGCGACCGGAAGCTGGCCGACATCTCCTGCTGCTGCCCGGCCTGCCGGATGGAGAGGCCCGCCGGGACGGGGAGGCCGTCGATGATGCCGGTCAACTCTTCGGATGCTGCGCCGAGGTCGCCATACGTCAGGTTGGCCGTGACGAGCGCCACGCGCTGCTGGCCGACGCGGCGGATCTCGCCGGGGCCTTCGTCCACCACGACCTCAGCTACTGCGCTCAGCGGCACGGGCCGGTCGCTCTCGGGGTTGACCACGAGGCGGCGGATGTCGTCGATGGAGGCGCGGTCCTGCTCGCGGGCCCGCACCAGCACGTCGATCTTGCGGTCGCGCCACGAGTACTTGGTCGCCACGTCGCCGCGCACCTTGCTCACTACGCGGTCGGCGATCTCGTGGACGGCGAGGCCGAGGGCGGCGGTGCGCTCGCGGTCGAAGTAGATCTGCACCTCGGGGTGGCCGCGCTCCATGGTCGACTTCACGTCGGCGAAGCGGTCGGAGGCGCTCATCCGCTTCGTAAGCAGTTGCGAGAGTTGCTTCAGCTTGTCCAGGTCGTAGCCCGAAATCTCGATTTCGACGGGCGTGTCGAAGGTGAACAGCGTCGGACGGCCGAACTTGTACTGGAGGCCCGGCACGCGCTCCAGGTCCTGCCGCAGCGCTTCCTGCACCGCCGCTTCGCTCATCTCGTCCTTGGCGTCGAGCGCGATGTAGAGTTCGCCCCAGTTCTCGCCGCCCTGGTCGGGGTTGGCGTCCATGCGGTTGCCGGAGCCGGAGACAGCGAAGGTCGTCTGCACCTCACCCAGGTCGCTGGCGCGGCGCTGGGCGCGGGCGAGGATGGCGTCGGTTTGCTCCAGCGGGGTGCCGGGCGCCATGCGAAACTCGGCCGTCATCTCGCCCTGCGAGAGCTGCGGGATGAGTTCGACGCCCAGCACCGGCACGAGCAGCATCGTCGCGGCGAAGAGGGCGAAGGCGGTCGTCAGGACGGTGCCCTTGCGCGAGAGCGCCCATTTGATGGCGGGCGGATAGCGGTCGGCCACCCAGTCGTAGCCTCTGTTGAAGCCCTTCGTGACCGGCGAGATGACGAACGATGCGCCCCGTCCGATGCCGCGCACCACGCGGTAGACGCCCCGGGCCACGTAGCTCGGGATCGTCGTGAAGACGAAGCGCCGCACCGCCCGCACGCCGCGCCCGACCTTCGTGGTGGGCTCGGGCAGCGGCTCGGTGTCGTCCAGCGTGTCGTCCTTGCGTCGCTCGCCGAAGGTCGCCAGCATCGGGATCAGTGTGAGGGCGACGAGCAGCGAGGCGAGCAGCGAGAAGGTGACGGTGAGCGCCTGGTCGCGGAAGAGCTGCCCGGCGATGCCCTGCACGAAGACGAGCGGGAAGAAGACGGCCACCGTCGTCAGCGTCGAGGCGGTGACGGCCTGGCCCACCTCGCTCGCGCCGTCGCGGGCGGCCTCGAACGCACTCTTGCCCATCTCCCGGTGCCGCGCGATGTTTTCCAGCACGACGATCGAGTTGTCCAGCAAGAGACCGATGCCGAGGGCCAGCCCGCCGAGGCTCATGATGTTCAGCGTCAGGTCGAAGCCGAACATGAGCGTGAAGGTGGCGATGACCGAGACGGGAATCGACAGCGAGATGATGAGCGTCGTCCCGAAGTGGCGCAGGAACAGAAACAGGATGATGACGGCCAGGATGCCGCCGATGACGCCGTTCTTGACGACCTCGTTGACGGCCTGCGTGATGAACGTCGACTGGTCGTAGACCTTCACCAGCTCCATGTCGGACGGTAGTTCGCTCCGCACCCGGTCCAGCCGCGCCTGCACGGCCCGCGCCACGGCCACGGTGTTGGCGTCGCCCTCTTTGTAGACCGCGACTTCCACGGCCTCGCGCCCGTCGATCCGGGTGATGGCCTCGCGCTCCTTGAAGCCCATCCGCACGTCGGCCACGTCGCGCAGGTAGATAGGCGTCCCGTTGCGCTGGTCCACGATCACGTCGCGGATGCCCTGCACGGTCTCGAAC
>JAAAOL010000006.1 GCA_009908885.1 Bacteroidota bacterium
GCAATAACCCGACCGCGACCTGAACCCCAGTTCGTATCTTCAGACGACCCATGCTGCACATTCGCCGTATTCTGCACCCCACTGATTTTTCCTCCTGCGCGAAGGACGCCTTTCTGTACGCGCTGCACCTGGCCCACATGTCGGACGCACAGATCGACATGCTGCACGTGGCGCGCCTCGAAGAAGGGTCCGGCACGCCGGAAGACCGCAAAGCGTACTACCAGCAGCGGAAGGACGACGCCGAGCAGCGGATGTATGCGCTGCTGAGCAATCACCACAGCGAGGGCGATCGGGTGACGCTGGTCCACCGCCAGGGCGCCTCGCCGAGCGACGAGATCTTGGCCTATGCCGACAACGAGGGCGTGGATCTGATCGTGATGGGCACGCGTGGGCGCAGGGTGGTGCGGCCCATGCTCCTGGGCAGCGTGGCGCAGGAGGTCGTCCGCTTTGCGCACTGCCCGGTCATGACGGCGCCAGCCCCGGAAGACGTGCCCCTCGGCGATGAAAACGACGGCCCCCTGCTCACCCCGTTCGACTTTTCCGAGCCCGCCCAGCATGCGCTGCAATACGCCATCGAGCTAGCGGTGCTGTACCAGTCGCCGCTGGAGGTGCTTCACGTCATCGACCCGATCCGGTATCCGGGCCTCAGCAAGCCGCGAGGGCCGGAGCAGCGGGACGAGGAGGGCCGCGACCTCGAAGCTGCCGCGCGCGGACGGCTGAACGACCTGCGCGATCAATTCGAAGAGATGGACGTGCCCGTGAAGCTGAGCGTGGTGACGGGCTATCCGCCGCTGGAGATCGTCGAATATGCGCAACAGCGGGATGCCAGCATGATCGTCATGGCCAGCCACGGGCTCGCGGGAGCCGGACGCTACGACGATGGATCGCTGCGGATGCCGCTGGGCAGCGTGACGGAGCGCGTCGTACGCGGCGGCACCTGCCCGGTCTTCGTCGCCAAGCCGTACGGCAAGTCGCTCCTGTCGCAGCCGCCCGCGCAGATCCATGAGCGCACCTCCTCCGCTTAACCCAGAGATCCTATGACGGACGCAGCCGCGCGCCATGCCGCGCGCAACACGGTACACCGCATCCTCGTGCCGACCGACTTCTCGGACTGTGCCCGGGGCGCGTTGCGATGGGCCTTGACGCTGGCCCACCACTACGACGCCGACGTGCACCTGCTGCACGTGGTCACGCTTCAGAACTTGGGTGTCTACGGCACGGACGATGAAGTGGACGAGGCGGCATCGTACCAGCAGAAGCTGGAGGCCGTCTACCAGGCCCGGGCCCGCGAGCTGCTGGATGAGGTCCTGGAAGATGAGCAGCGAACCGATGTGCCGGTGACGACGGTGGTCCGGCAGAGCATGGCCATCGCGGACGCCGTGCTGGGCTACGTGGCGGAGGTAGGGGCCGATCTCATCGTGGCGGGCACGCACGGACGGCGCGGGGTACAGCATCTGGTGCTCGGCAGTGTGGCCGAGGACGTCATGCGCGAGGCCCCATGCCCGGTCTTGCTCGTCCGCCAGCGGGAGGACGCCGCGACGGCGGAGCCCGGCCCACGGATCCTCGTCCCGGTCGACTTCTCGGTGCCTTCGCGGCGCGCCCTGTCGTACGCGGCCCAGCTGGCCGAACGCGTCGGGGCGAGGCTCCACCTCCTGCACGTGGTCGAGCCGCTGCCGTTTCCCGTGTCGCTCACCGGCATCCTCACGATTCACGATCTGCTGCCCGACATCAACGACAAGGCGGAGCAGCACCTCCGCCGTCTCGCCGAGGACGCGGGGACCGACGCGGCGCCGCCGGACGTACACGTGCAAGAAGGCTACCCCGCCGCCGCTATCGTCCGGGCCGCTGCCGATCTGGAGGTGAGTCTGATCGTGATGGCCTCGCGCGGGCTGGCCGGCCTCGAACGGCTGCTGGTCGGCAGCGTGACGACGCGCGTCGTGCGTGCCGCGCCCTGCCCGGTCCTCGTCATCCGTGACGAGCGCGTGGCCGACGTGCCCCGGCATGAAGAGGCCGCCGCCGTTTCGCATTCGTAGGCTTCGTCGTTCGATCCTCTAGCCCCGTTCGCTTATGCCCTCATCCTCGCAGCAAATCGTCCGCCTGGACATCACGCGCTCGTTCTGGGATCGGTTCTTCATGGTGGCCCCGCTCGTCGTCATCGGGACGAACGAAGCGGAAGGCTACAACCTGGCGCCCAAGCACATGGCCACGCCCCTCGGCTGGGGGCCGTATTTCGGGTTCGTCTGCACACCACATCACCGGACCTACCACAACGCCAAGCACGCCGGCCGCTTCACGGTCACGTTCGTGCGGCCCAGCCAGGTCGTCCTCGCCAGCCTCGCCGCTGCGCCGCGCCGCGACGGGCCCGGCCACAAGCCCACATTGGACGACCTGCCCACCTTTCCCGCCAAGGTCATCGACGGCGTCTTTCTGGAGGATGGCTACCTCTTCCTCGAATGTGAACTGAAGGACGTGTTCGACGGCTATGGCGAAAACAGCATGCTCATCGGGGAGGTGGTGGCGGCCTACGTGGATGACGATGCGATGCGGGTCTCGGAGCAGGACGACGAGAAGGTCATGCGCGAGTCGCCGCTGCTGGCGTATCTCCCGCCGGGCCGCTACGCCGTGATCGAGGAGAGCAACGCCTTTCCGTTTCCCTTTGGCTTCAAAAAGTGACCATGCAGGACGCACCGACGGAATCGCTGGGCCAGGCGCTCCTGGGCTATCTCCGGGCGCACCAGGACGAGATGGTGGCCCTGCTGGAGACGCTGGTCCGGGCCGAGTCGCCCTCGACCGTGCCCGTGCTGCAGGCCGCCGTCCAGCGTCCACTGCGACAGGCTCTGGAAGCCATCGACTTTCGGGTCGAGCATATTCCCGGGCGCGGGGAGAGCGGTGGTCACCTCTATGCCCGTCCCCGAGAACGGACGCCGGGCGCACCGATTCAGCTGCTGGTCGGGCACACGGACACCGTCTGGCCGGTCGGGACGCTGCAGAAGATGCCCTTCCGCGTGCAGCCGGACAAGGTGCAGGGGCCCGGCGTCTTCGATATGAAAGGCGGCCTCACGCAGATGATCTGGGCGCTCCGCGCCCTCGACCACCTCGGCGTGACGCCTGCGGTGACGCCGGTGGTCTTCATCAACTCGGACGAAGAGATCGGCAGTGACGAGTCGGAGTCGTACATCCGGATGCTGGCCCGGCGGTCGAACCGGTGCTACGTGATGGAGCCCGCGCTCGATCTGGACGGGAAGCTGAAGACGGCGCGCCGGGGCGCGGGTCGCTTCTTCCTGACGGTGCGGGGCCGCAGCGCCCACGCCGGGATCGATCCGGAGTCGGGGGCCAGCGCCATCCTCGAACTCTCGCATGTGATTCAGAAGCTGCACGGCCTGAACGATTTCGACGCGGGCATCTCGATCAACGTCGGGCACATCACCGGCGGGACGCGCTCGAACGTCATCGCCGACGAGAGCTCGGCGGAGGTGGACGTCCGCGTACGCACCAAGGAGCAGGCCCGCGAGGTAGAGCAGGCGATCAACGCGCTCTCGACCACCACGGAGGGGACAGTGCTGGACATCGAGGGGGAGGTCGGGCGTCCCCCGATGGAGCGGACGCCGCGCAACCAGCGCCTCTGGGACGAAGCCCAGCGCCTCGGCACCTACCTCGGCGTCGAACTGATCCAGGGACGTTCGGGCGGGACGTCGGACGGCAACACGACCAGCCTCCTCACCGCCACGCTCGATGGCCTGGGCGCCGTGGGCGACGGGGCGCACGCCCGCCACGAGTTTCTTTATCCGGATAAAATGGTCGAGCGCGCGGCCCTGTTGGCCCTGCTGGTGATGTTGCCGCCGCTCGATGCATCGGCGCGCGACGCTGATGCCGAGGCTGAAGTGACCACCGCCTATGCCGCCTCCTCCGCCTGACGCTCGCCGAGGACGTTCGGAGAGGGGGCTGAAGGCTGCATTTGTTTCATCGATGGGGGTCCTGCGTCATGAAGAGCCGGTTTGTGTACTCGTCCGTCACCCGCATCGGGGACCTGGCCACGGTGCCCTTCACCGTCGAGCCCATCTCGCGCGACCGCTGGCGCATGGCGGATTACGTGGTGGCCGAGGTCAACTTCACCGCGAGCGACCACCGCGTGGAGCTGACGAGCGGGCGGATGATGGAAGTCGCCGAGGGCGACCTGGTCATCGGCGCCTTCGGCAAGCGCTCCGCGACCCTCTCGGCCACGGGCGACTGGGAACAGATTGGAGCCGATGGGCAGATGTCCGCCCTGACCAGCGGGGGCCTCCTGGGGAAGGCCACCTCGCGCTCGCCTCTCGTGCAGCCGCTCATGGTGCTCACGTACCGGGGCCACGTCCTCCGCGACGGCACCCCCGTGCGCATGAGCGATTTCGTTCGCGAGGTGGCGCCGCGCCCGTACACGCTGCCCACCGTGATGCTCTTCGGCACCTCCATGTCCGCCGGAAAGACGACGGCGGCGCGGATCATCACGCGGGTGCTGAAGCGGGAGGGGCTGCGGGTGCTGGGGGCCAAGCTGACCGGGGCGGGACGCTACCGGGACGTGCTCTCGATGTATGACGCGGGCGCCGACGTGATCTTCGACTTCGTGGATGCGGGACTCCCGTCCACCGTCTGCGACGAGCAGCTCTATCGCCGCCGCCTGCGTCCGCTGCTCTCCCGGATGGCCGCTGCAGCGGTCGACGTCGCGGTCGTCGAGATCGGCGCCTCGCCCATGGAGCCCTACAACGGCGCCGCGGCCATCGCTGAGATCGATCCCAGCATTCGCTTTTCCGTGCTATGCGCCTCGGATCCCTACGCCGTCGTCGGGGTGCAGGAGGCGTTCGGGCGCTCCCCGGACATCGTGACCGGCATCGCGACCAACACGGAGGCCGGGGTGGCGCTGGTCGAGCAACTGGCGGATCTGCCCGCGTACAACCTGCGCAACAAGGACACGCTCCCGATGCTGCGGCGGAAATTGACGGACGCGCTGAACAACACGCTCGTCACCTCGACCGAAGGATAGGCGCGATGTAAGTGATTCCCCCACGTAGGGCCCCACATCTGCCCTACACGGCTGCCCGGAGATCCTTTGCAGACACTGCGGCTTGCGTTGGGTAGACTACGGCAGAGCGTGACGGGAAGGCCCCAGGGCCGCCCGTCAGGCCCCTGCACACTGACGATGCACGGACCATGTCGAACCCAGACGCCAAGGCGACCACGACCGATCTCGCGCTTGCGGATCCCTGGCAGGTGCAAGCGTGGAACTACCCGTCCGAGGGCTCTCCATCGGAGCAGTTGACGTTTCTGCTCAACTATGCGGTGCTGGCCCCGTCGAGCCATAATACCCAGCCGTGGACGTTCAAAATCGTAGGCGATGAAGTCGAGCTGTACGCCGATCGCCTGCGCGCCCTGCCGGTCGTCGATCCGGACGACCGCGAACTCATCATGAGCTGCGGGGCCGCGCTGTTCCACCTGCGGGTCGCCATGCGTCACTTCGGGCGCACGCCCGTCGTGCATACGTTTCCTGACCTCGACGATCCGGACCTGTTGGCGTTCATTCGGCTGGGCCCCGCGATGGAGCCCACGGCCGAGGACGAGCGGCTGTTCATGGCCATCCGTCAGCGCCACACCAACCGGCAGGTGTTCGAAGATCGGCTGATCCCCCAGGCCGACAAGGACACGCTCGTCGAGGCCGCCCAGCAGGAAGGTGCGCGCCTCCATCTGTTCGAGGCCGAGGCGCAGAAGGATGAGCTCGCCACGCTCATCGCACGCGGGGATCGCATCCAGGCCAGCGACTCCAGCTTCCGCCGGGAGCTGGCCGCGTGGATCCATCCCAACCGCAGTAAGAGTCGGGATGGCATCCCCGGGTACGCGCAGGGCATGGGCGATCTCGAATCGCTCGCCGGGCCGTTCGTGGTGCGCACCTTCGACTGGGGCAGTGGGCAGGCTGCCAAAGACCGGCAGCTCGCCGAGGGGTCGGCCCTGATGGCCGTGCTGACGACGGAGGATGACAAGGTGACCGACTGGCTGCGCGCCGGGCAGGCGCTGGACCGCGTCCTGCTGACGGCCGAATCGCAAGACATTCACGCCTCGTTCCTCAATCAGCCGATCGAGCTCCCCTCGTTGCGCGACGAAGTGGCTGGCATGGTCGACGCGGGCATCCCGCAGATCCTTCTGCGGTTCGGGTACGGGCCCCCCTCCCGACCCACGCCCCGGCGTCCCGTGCACGACGTACTCTCTACCTCACGATATCTATAACCATTTTCGGAGGGTACCCATGTTTGCTACCGTAACCCTCGATCCCCCTCCGGTTCAACCGACGCAAGAGCCTGAGGCGCCCCGTCGCTCCTCCTCAGGACGGGCCAGCTCCCATTCGACGGCGCCCCCTGAGACGCCGACGCCGCCGACCCGAGGGTCGATGGTGCCGACGAAGCGACCGGGCAACGACATCAAAGATCAATACAAGATTACCCTGATGGGCGGGCTCGTGATGTCCATGCTGCTCATGATCGGGCTGTTTCGGATGCCGCTCACGGCCGATCAGGAGTACGAGATCGTGATGCCCGAGCAGGAGGTCGTCCAGATGGAAGAGGTCCAGCAGACGGAGCAGGCCGAGCCGCCGCCACCTCCGCCGCCGCGCCCGCAGACGGTCGTCGCCGTCTCGGATGATGCCGTGCTGGAGGACGTCGAGCTCGACCTGGATGCCAGCCTGGAAGTCGGCGAAGCCGTCGACGAGTTGCCGCCTCCGCCGCCTCCGGAAGAGGAGGAAGAGGAGGAAGAAGTGATGCCGGAGGAGGAGATCTTCGTCGTCGTCGAGCAGATGCCGGAGTTGATCGGCGGCCTGGAAGGCATCCAGAAGTGCATCGAGTATCCGGAGGTCGCGCTCCGGGCCGGTCTCGAAGGCCGCGTCTTCGTGCAGTTCGTCGTCGGCAAAGACGGCACCGTGCGCGATCCGCAGGTCGTGCGGGGCATCGGCGGTGGCGCGGACGAAGAAGCCGTGCGATGCATTAAGCAGGCCACGTTCGAGCCCGGCATGCAGCGCGGCAAGCCGGTCGCGGTGCGCTACGTCATTCCCGTAAACTTCCGACTTCGCGACGCCTCGAAGTAGGCGAAGCGTCAACCAGATACTACCACGAGTACACTCGCAGCGAAGAAGACCGCCATCTTACGAGGGCGGTAGACACGCGGGGCGGTGCGTTCAGGGCTTCGGCCTTGACCATCGCCTCGCGTGTTATGTATGCAGGACGTTGACCGTGTGGTCGTGGTACGTAATACCAAATCCGGCTGAACCATGGTGGTATGACGTAGCCCCGCGAGGCCGGATTGGGGGTTGGAAGTGTGTAGGTGTGGACGTATGGACGTGACGCTCCTCCAACCCTTCATACTTTCGGCCCTCCATACACCAACTCATTAACCGGAGTTGGTATAATTCGTAGTTCGTGGAGGGCAAGGGCAGCCGCATCACGCGTTACGTTCTGAGCTATACGGAGATCGCCGGGCGAAAGCAGTATTATTCCGGCACCGTCCAGCGCGTCGGAGCGGCGTTCTCCTGCTCCGCCAGGCGGTTCATGGCCTGCTCCACCGGGATCTGATACGTGCCCGCCTCGGCGTCGAGGACTTCATAGTTGGTCGGGGGCGTGCTGATGCTACCCTCGACGGTGGCGGGCGCGTCGGGGTCTGCGGTGGCCAGGTCGAGCGCGACGTCGACCAGCAGGACGGACAGGGCGACGAAGGAGACGACCATGATGCTCATCACGAGGGCCGTGCGCCAGCGGGGCGTCTCGCCGGAGAGGAAGGGCGGCAGCAGATCGCTTTCGGCTTCTTCCTCGCGTTCTTCCGCTGCGGCGTCCGCGGAGGCCTGGGCCGAAGTGTAGGCTTCGACCTGCTCGTCGGTGGCCGCCTCGAACGGCTGCGGGGCACTCCAGGGGAGCCAGTCCTCGGCGGTGCGTGCCCGGATGCGCCAGTAGAAGACGGACCCGTCCTCGGGGAGCATCTCGTACACCGTCAGGTGGGTCGCATCTCCGGCGTCGATCGTGCAGATGACGTCCTCGAAGCCAGGTGTGGTGCCGATCTGAAGCTGATAAGCCTGGGCGTCCGGCAGGAAATTCCACGAGAACGTGGCCGCGGAGCCATCGACCGGAGCACCAGA
>JAAAOL010000149.1 GCA_009908885.1 Bacteroidota bacterium
ATGGCCATGCTCCGCCGTCAGTGGCTCGCCGTTCATGGCGAACACCAGCAGCGGCTCGAAGAGGTCGTCGGCGGGATTTTCGAAGACGCGGTCCAGCGGCAGGTTGTTGGTGAAGCCGTCGCTGCCGTAGAGGCGCAGGCGCCGCGTCCGCTGGCGATCCACCCCGGCCCGCTCCAGCACGCGCCGCAGCGGGATGCCCGTCCACAGCGCATTGCCGATGAGGCCCGGCACGGCGGTCGAGTCGGTGATGCACCGCATCGTCTTGAGGACGGTCACCGCCTCGTCCATCATCGCCTCCAGGTCCGAGAAGCGGAGCGTGAGCGGCGTCTCGACGAGCCCGTCGATGGTGAGCGTCCAGTCGTCGCGGGCGATCTGTTGCACGCCGCCCCACTCCTGGCTCAGCACCGCCCCGCCGTGCTGCACGTAGTAGTCCTCCGTCGGCGTCAGAAATGGGATCTCGGTGCCCGGCGCGAGCGGCTCGACGGTGTTGTCCTCGCACCCCACCAGCGGCACGAGGCCGAGGCCCAGCGCCAGCCCGCCCGCGCGGCGCAGAAAGCGGCGTCGGCCCATCGAAGCAGTATCGGAAGCAGCAGGCATGCGGTCGGAGGTCGGTCGATTAGAACAGCGTCCGCTGGATCTCGAGCCCGATGAACCAGTCGTTCGACGTGATCGTGTTGCGCCCATTCGGCGTCGCGAAGCCCTGCGCCGTAAGGCCGAGCGTGTGCAGCGCCTCCACGCCGAACCAGCGGAACGGGTAGACGGCCACGCCACCGCCCAGCTTCAGGTAGCGCTGCTGCGTGGGGAGCGGGTTAATGGCGGTGAAGCCGACGTCCGGCTCGCGGACGGACCAGACGCCCCGCACGAGGCCCTGAAGAAGCACGGCCCCACCCAGCGGCGTCCAGCCGACCTCGGCAGCATACAGCCATTCGTTGCCGTAGTCAGGCTGCTGGTCGCGCGTGCAGTTGAGGTCGCGCCCTTCCTGGCAGTCGATGGCGGCGGACAGCCCATAGGCCGTCGTGCGGTAGCGGAAGCCCGCGCTGGCCTGCGCGTAGAGCGGCAGCGGAAAGAAGCTGCGCCCGTAAGCCAGCGACGCCTCGACATCCACCTGGCCGGTCCCCGCGCTCGGGGCGAAGTTGCGCGTGTAGCCCGTCGGCACGGCGAGGGCGACGTTGAGGGCCAGCGCGTTCGGCCCCTCTCCGGCGTCCACGAGCGGCAGCAGCGCCGTCCGCAGGCCCAGCGTGACGGACCCGACGGCCTCGGTCTGGTACCGGAAGGCGGCGTCCTCGATGGTGGTGCGCTTGTACGGCAGTTGCGCCACGAGCGTCGCCCACTCCGTCAGCCCCAGCTCGCCGTAGAGGTAGAGGCTGCGGTCGCGGAAGGTCTCGTCGTCCACCCCGTCGATGAAGAGCGTCGTCTCGCCGTCGAAGGCGTACTGCTCGGAGGCCGTCACTGCTCCGACCGACAGCTTGGCGTAGAGGTGCCCCGGCGGCTGCGTCCACGCCTGACCGTGCACGGCGCCCACGGACAGCCCTCCGACGAAGACACTCAGAAATACGAGGCGACGCAGCATACGACAGAATGGATGCTTGATGACGCGAGATAATTAGCCGACCCCGCGTCCAATATCAATGGTTAACTCAAGTTGTGCCCTATCGCTTATCGTGGAACAAGACGGCAGACGGCAGACCGCAGACCGCGGAAAACCGCCCTTTCTAGCCGTCTGCCGTCCGTGGTCTGCGGTCACAGGGCAACATCGGGTCTATCCCACAACTTGGGTTTTAAACACCTACCCTCCGACGCTCGCGACGTCTACCAGCCCCACGTTCCGGCGCCGCCCTTGAACGGGCCGACGACCTTGTCCGTGATCCAGCCGCCGTAAAAATCGCCCTCCTGCGCCTCCGCCTGTTCGTCGCCCACGTAGCAGGCGTCCATCTGACTCGGGTAGAACGCCAGGTACCCGGCGACGTCAGCAAAGCGCGGCGTCGGCTCGGGATAGCCCCAGGCGGCGTGCTCGGCGCGGCGGTCGCCCACCTCGATGTCGTAGTAGCGCGCCCGGCCCTTCCACTCGCAGTGCGACGTGCGACGCGTCTCACTGAGGTGTTCCATCTGGATGTCCTCCGGCGGGATGTAGTAGACGGGCGGATGGCTCGTCTCCAGCACCCGCTGGGCCCGCGTCGTGTCCGCGATGGTGACGCCGTTGAAGACCACCCGGATGCGCTCGTCCACCGGCTCCAGCGCAGGCGGACGGGGATAGTCCCACACGGATTCCTGGTTGGGGCCGGGCTCGATGCGTCGCGTGTTCATGGGACGGGCGGTGCGATGAAAAGAATGAGATGCCAGTGTCGGTGACAGGCGTGCCGTAGACGCCTGCGCCCCTGGCAGGTTGCCCGATCCGGGTTGCGGATGGCGCCGCCACGTCAGAGATTACAACCCCTTTGCACTGGACCATCACCCACTCTACCGAGCGCACTATGCCGATCTTAAACATCGAAGACGCGGGATCCTTCGACGTCCCCGAGGGCCAACGCCTGGCCAACGCCATCGAGGACTGCGGCGTCGACATCGGGCACCGCTGCGGTGGCAAGGCCCGCTGCACCACCTGCCGCGTGACCTTCACCGAGGGCGAACCGACCGTGATGACGCGAGCTGAATACGAAAAGCTGAAGGATCGCGACCTGCTGGGTGAGGTGCGCCTCTCCTGCCAGATCGTCGTCGACCGCCCGATGGCCGTCACGCCGCTGATGAAGGTCGAGGAGATGGGATGGGACGATCCCGGCCCGGACCTGGCGCCGACCGTCGAGCCGGAGGCCGAGTGGTTCGCCCGCAACTTTCTGGAGGCCGAGGGCGCATAGCGTCTGCCCGGTGCGTCTGACTGCGTGATGCCCACCGAGTGGACCGACGGCACCATCCGCCTCGCCCGTACCGCCCCGACGACGTCGAGGCGCACTGCGAGGCCGTCCGCGAGTCCCTCGACGTGCTGGCGCCGTGACTCTCGTGGGCACACGCCGAGTACGCCTCGTCCGACAACGCCGCCTGGATCGCCTCGCGCCCGGAGGCATGGGCCCACGGCGAGGCGTACAGCACCGTCGTGGAAGATGCCGCGACGGCTCAGCTGCTGGGCGGGAGCGAGTTGAATCACCTGAACGAGACCCACCGCCTCGCCAACCTGGGCTACTGGACGCGAACCAGCGCGGCGGGGCGCGGCATCGGCACCGCAGCGGCCCGGCTCACAGCCCAATTCGGCATGCTGGAGCTCGACCTGCGCCGCATCGAGATCGTCGTGGCCGTAGGCAACCGGGCCGGCCAGCGCGTCGCGGAGAAGGCAGGGGCCACCTGTGAAGGCGTATTGCGGCATCGGCTGCGGATGGGCGACGTGTCCGTGGACGCCCGCATGTACTCGCTCCTTCCGGCTGATCTGCTTGCGCCGCCGTGACGCTGGCGAACCTCTCTGGTAGGCTGCGCATTGTACCTGTGCCTGGTTCCACCGGCCAGCCTCTGCCTCGCCTGAATGCTCCCTGCATCCCTCTATGTCATTTCTCCGCCGGATTCGGTCTTCCTGGGTACTTTGGACGCTCCTCGGCGTCCTGGCGGTCCTGGGACTGCTCTCCAGTACCATCGTCAAACTGCTCTGGATGGAGGCGGTCGGCTACGGGCCGGTCTTCTGGAAAATCCTGGGCACCCAGGCCTGGCTGTTTCTGGTGGGCCTGCTCGTGGCCGGGGCCTACTTCGGTGGTAACCTGTACTTCTTGCTGAAGGAGCTGCCGCTCATCGTCCGTGAGGACGGCGAGGTGGCGCTGGGCCTGCCCGGCGGGGGCGACGTCTACCTGAGCCGCAAGCGGCTGCGGCGTCTCGGCGCCATCGTGTCGGGCTTCTTCGCGCTGCTCTTCGCCACCAACACCGGCGCGCTGTGGGAAATGTACTTCCGCTTCACCGGGAGCACGCCGTACGGGCAGACGGATCCCATCTACGGGAAAGACCTGAGCCTGTATCTGCTGGAGCTTCCGTTTATCGAGGCGGTGCAGGGTACCTTCGTTGGCATCGTGCTGCTGGGCCTCGTGCTCGTCTTGGCCGGGTACTTTCTCCTCGGTCGCATCTCGTTCGAGCAGGCCCGCCTGACGATCCCGCGCGGCGTGGCCCGCCACGTGACGGCCAACCTGATCCTGCTGCTGGCGGCCTGGGCGTGGGGCTACTACCTGGACCGCTACGAACTGCTCTACACGCCCGGCGGCGTCGTCTTCGGGGCCAGCTACGTGGACGTGCACGTGACCATCCCCGCCCTCTGGGTCGCCTTCTTCGCCACACTGGCCCTGATTGCCCTCGCCACGACCAACCTGTTCAAGGTGCGCCCCCGCCTGCTGCTGGCGGGCCTCGGCCTCTATGCCGTAATCGTGCTGGTGGGCCTCGTGGTAGCGCCGACGGCCATCCAGCAGCTCAGCGTCGAACCGAACGAGCTGCAGCTGGAGACGCCCTACCTGGAGCACAACATCCGCCTCACGCAAGAAGCCTACGAACTCACCGACGTGCGGGAGCGCCAGTACAGTGGGGACCAGGAGCTGGCGCAGGAGGCAATCGCCGACAATGACCTGACCATCCGCAACATCCGGCTGTGGGATCCGCGCCTGCTGATTCAGACGTACCGGCAGATCCAGGAAATCCGCCTGTACTACCAGTTCTACAACGTCGACATCGACCGTTACATGATCGACGGCGAGTACCGACAGGTGATGCTCTCGGCCCGCGAGTTGACCCAGCGCCTCCCCGACCGGGCCGATACGTGGGTTAACCGGCACCTGCAGTACACGCACGGCTACGGCATCACGATGAACTTCGTCGCCCAGCAGGGCAACGAAGGCATCCCCAATCTGATCGTCAAGGACCTGCCGCCGGTGTCGACCTCCGACGACATCCGCATCGATCAGGCCGCCATCTACTACGGGGAGCGCACCCCCACGTACCGCATCGTCAACAGCGACGTGGAAGAGCTGCACTATCCGCAGGGGGACGACAACGTATACATCCACTACGACGGCGACGGCGGTGTGCTGCTCAGTTCCATCTGGCGCGAGCTACTCTTCGCGTGGCACTTTTCGGACTTCAACATCTTCCTCTCCGGCTACATCAATCGCGAGAGCCGCATCCAGTTCTGGAACCGCGTCGAGGAGCGCGTCCGCCGCATCGCCCCCTTCCTGAACCTGGATCGGGACCCCTACCTCGTCGTCGCCGACGGCAGGCTCTACTGGATCCTGGATGCCTATACCACGTCCCGCACCTTCCCCTACTCCGAACCCGGACGCGGCGTTAACTACATCCGCGATGCGGTCAAGGTGGTCGTCGACCCGTACGACGGCGCGGTGGACTTCTACGTGATGGACCCGGACGATCCGGTGCTGAAGGCCTACCGCAGCGCTTTCCCCGATCTGTTCCAGCCGCTGGAGGACCTGGACCCGGCCTTGCTCGACAACCTGCGTTATCCGAAGGACCTGTTCGACCTGCAGGTGGAGAAGCTGAACCGCTACCACATGACCAATCCACAGGTCTTCTACAACAACGAGGACCTCTGGACGCGTCCGAACGAGACCTACGGGGGACAGTCGCAGGTACTGGAGCCCTATTACGTGCTCACGCGCCTGCCCGGGGAGGAGGAGCTGCACTTCATGCTGATGACGCCCCTCACGCCGGACACGCGCGACAACATGATCTCCTGGTTCGCGGCCAATTGTGACTATCCGGACTACGGCACGCTGGAGCTGTTTCTGCTCCCCAAGGAGAAGCTCATCTACGGCCCGAACCAGATCGAGGCGCGCATCGACGCCAATCCGCTGATCTCGCAGCAGCTATCGCTCTGGGACCAGCGGGGGTCCAGTGTCATCCGGGGCAACCTGATCATCATCCCCATCGAAGAGACGTTCCTCTACGTGGAGCCCGTCTTCCTCATCGCCGAGGGGACGCAGATTCCGGAGCTGCGGCGCGTGATCGTCTCCTTTGGCGATCGTGTGGCGATGGAGCCGTCACTGGACGGTGCGCTCCGGGCCGTCTTCGGCGCCCAGGCCGCCGCCGCGCAGGAGGCCGCCGGCGATGCCCTGCCGTCACCGGCCGCGTACGGCGTCTCGCCGGATGCGCTGCAAGAAGCCCGGTCGGCCTTCCAGCAGCTGGAGAGCGCCTTCCGCGAAGGCGACTTCACCACCTTCGGCGAACAGCTCGATGCCCTCCGCGACGCGCTCAACCGCGAGCCGCCCACGCCATCGCCCACTGACACGACGGCAACGGACGCAGCGGGAGAATAAGGCCGCCATGCTGGTTCGGACTGGTGCGTGTTTCGTGGTGCGTGTTAGGGACGGAAAGACGCTTTAGCGAGAAGCCGTCGCGCAGCACGCACTACGCACCACATTCTGAGCTATACGGACATCACTCAGCTTAGTAAAACAGGTCGTCCGACTGCTCCTTGGCGCCTTCGAAGGTGTCCGCCATCGTTCCGTGGCCGTCGCTGCGCATAGCCTGGTAGAAGGCGTCGTCGTACATGCGCGACTTGACCACGATAGGCATGGGCACGGCGTGGCCCAGCAGGAGCGCCTGCTGCTTCGAGTCGAGTGAGGCGAGCACCTTGCGGAGAGCCGAGGCGTCGGAGGTGCCCACGAGCGCCGCGCCGATGTCTTTGTCGTCGTTGAGCTGGGCGACGATCTTGGTGCCGATCTGGCTGAGCACTTCCTCGTCGATGGCGCTGGGGCGCTGATCGACCACGAGCAGCGAGACGAAGTACTTGCGCATCTCGCGGGCGATTTTGCCGAACGGGGTCTCCCGGGCGACGCCCGGCGTCAGGAATTTATGCGCCTCCTCGATGGTGATGATAAGCTGGTGCGGGCGGTCGGCCTCGTTCTGGGTCTGCTGGTACCGCATCGCCTTGTCCTCGTACCGCTCCCGCACCCGCCGCGTGATGGCGTTGGCCACGAGCAGGTACACCTTCAGGTCGTCGTACCGCCCAAACTCCAGCACGACCGACTTGCCGTCGTCCAGGCATTCCAGCAGCTCGTCCAGCACGTCGCGCTTGCCCGCGGACGGCTCCGTCTTGAAGAACCCGAACCGTTCGAACTGAGCCAGCTTGCGCCGCAATGCGCCGATGGAGCCCGGGTGCGCGCCCACCTGCTCGGCCAGCGCTTCCAGCTCCTCCCCCTCGGCCAGCAGGAGCCGCCGCAGCCAGTCCTTGCCAAACTTGGACTTGAGCAGAAAGCTGCTCTCCGCCGCCGTCGCGTTCAGGTTGAGCGTGTCCTGCAGCGGCAGGATGTCCTCCGGCTGGATCTGGTCGGCATAGAGAAAGACCGCGTGGTCCGGGTTGAGGTTGGTCCGCTTGCGGGTGGATTGGGGGTCGAGCGAGAAGATGCTGACCTTGTTCGGGAAAAGATCGCGCAGGCCCTTCACGAAGGCGCTCCCCTCCCCTTCCTGCACCGCGCCGAAGCCGTACTCCGAGTGCATGTCGAAGATGAGATTCACGGCCCGCCCGCTCTTGATGGCGCCGCAGAGCAGCAGCCGCGTGAGGAACGTTTTGCCCGTGCCCGTCTTGCCGAAGACGGCGTTGGAGCGCTCCACGAACCGGTCCAGGTCGATGCAGACGGGAATCCCCTCCATGCCGAGCGGCTCGCCCAGGTGGAAGTACTTGTCGTCGTTGGCCTCGCTGCCGAAGACGCGTGCCACGTCCTCGTCGGTGGCGCGGGCGACGAGCGAAAAGTGCGTCGGGATCGTCTTGACGGACTGCGCCTCCTCGAACTCCTGATGCTGCGTGTTGGGCATCATCAGCATCGGCTTGAGCGAGACCGTCGTGTACGTGCCCATGCCCTGGAGCACCTTGCGCAGGAGGTCGTCGTCCCGGCTCGGCGGATTCAACAGGATGCCCTCGTTGGCCGCCTCGATGGAGACGTCCGTAATCATCGAGAAGAAGTCGAACTGCTCGCCCTGGATGACGACGAACGTGCCCGCCACCACTTCCTCCACGGACTCCGCCGGGTCGAGCTTCATCTCGACGCCCTGACCGAGCGAGCCGTGGGTGATGACGCCGATCTTGCCGGGACGGTCATTCGGGTTCAAAGAAAA
>JAAAOL010000369.1 GCA_009908885.1 Bacteroidota bacterium
CCGACAATGCGGGCGGGGCCGTGTTCGGCGCCGGGCCGGTGACGGTCACGACGAGCACCTTTACCGCCAACAGCGCCATCGACGGAGGGGCGTTCTTCTTACAGTCGGCCTCGCCGCAGAGCATCGAGACGAGCACCTTCTCGCAGAATACGGCATCCGGCGAGGGCGGGGGCGTCTTTTTCGAAGGCTTCGGCGACGGCTTGTCCGTAACCTCCAGCACGTTTTCCGACAATGCGGCCTCGGGCTCGGGAGGCGCCATCCACTTCGAGCGCGTCGAAGGGGGCGTCGTCACGTACGGCAACACGATCTTCACTCAGAACGGCCCGCAGAATCTCGGACTCACCGATAACATCTCCGGGCCGGACCCCTACCAGTCGCTCGGATTCAACCTGCTCAGCGACGACTCGGGCGATCCGACGCCACCGACGTCGGACCAGCTGAACACCGTCGCGGATCTGGAGCCCGTGGCGGATAACGGCGGTCTCACGCCGACCGCCCTGCCGTCGTCGTCGAGCCCGGCGCTCGATGCGGGCCAGTGCCAGGGGGCCGTCGACCAGCGCGGTGAGCCGCGGACGGTGGACCTGCCGCTGATTCCGAATGCCTTCGTCGGTTGTGACGTGGGCGCGGTGGAGTTGCAGTCCGCCGAGTTCGACCCGCTGACCCGCTACGTGGCCAGCGACGGCGACGATGCGGGCGGCGAGAACGACTGCTCGATCCAGAGCGATCCCTGCGCCACCATCGCCAATGCGCTCTCGTACGCACAGGACGGCGAAACCATCCGCATCTTCGGCGGGACGTACACTGAGGCCGGCCTGTTCATCGAAAACAGCGTACAGATCCTCGGTGATGGGCCGGGAGTCACCATCGTGCAGGCCGCGCCTGAGCCGGGGACGGCCCTGAATCGAGTGTTCGAGGTGGCGTCCGGGAATACCGTCGAGGTGCGCGCCCTGACGGTGCAGCACGGGGTAGCCACAGAAGGCAGTGGTGGAGGCATCTTGTCGCCCGGACAACTCACCGTGGACGACGTAGCGTTCCGCGCGAATCAGGCCGATGGCTCGGGCGGAGCCATCGACGCCCCGTCCGCCGACCTCGACATCACCAACAGTCTGTTCGAGGGCAACTTCGCGTTGGGCGTCATGGGACGCGGCGGGGCCATTCGGGCGGAGGGCGGCGTCATCGAGGCCTCCACGTTCGCTCAAAACAGCGCGAGTGAAGGCGGCGGCGTGGCCTTCGACGGCGATGGTGAGGACAACCTGACCATCCTCAATAGTACCTTCTCGGAGAACAGCGCTTCGACCCGTGGCGGTGGCATCTTCTACCAGGCCCAGGGCTTCTCCTTCCTGCGCGTCGCCAGTTCCACCTTCTTCTTCAACGACGCGCCCGACGCGGCCAGCATCGGGTTCGCCGGGAATAGCCAGGACGGCAACGTCGACTACGTCAACTCGATCTTCGCCGCCGCCGGTGCCAACTTCGACGATCCCATCTCCCCGGCGTTCGTCTCGCTGGGAGCCAACATCTTCACCGACGATCCCGGCACCACGTTTAGTGGCGATCAAGTAAACACCGATCCGCTGCTGCTGCCTCTGGCCGACAATGGCGGGGCGACCCGTACCCATCTGCCGCTTGGCAGTAGTCCGGCCATCGATCAGGGCACCTGCACGGATGCGCCCACGGTGGACCAGCGGGGGGAGACCCGGCCGTACGACGACCCGGGGACGCCGAATTTCAACGAAGGGTGTGACGTCGGCGCCGTCGAGGTGCAAGTGGACGGATTCCTGGGCGGTCCGGAACTGGCGCTGGCGAAAGACGACGGCGGCATCACGGTGCAGCCCGGCGACGTCATCGTCTACCAGATCACGGCCTCGAACGCGGGCGACGTGTCGGCGACGGGCATCGTGCTCACCGAGACCCTGCCCGCCAACACGACGTTCGTGCCCGGGCAGAGCGCCGACTGGGTGGACGAGGGAGAAGGCACGTTCACATTAGCGCTCGATCCGATCCCCCCGCAGGACGACACGGTGGTGGACTTCGCCGTGCAGGTGGATGCCGCCCCGCCGCTCGATGCGGATCCGCTCTCGAACACCGTCGAAGGCGCGGGCGACTTCGGGACGACGGCCACGGCCACCGACACCACCCCGCTCCAGCTGGGCGCCGATCTGGAGCTCGAGAAGGTGGTGGATAACGAGGCCCCCGCGCCCGGTGAGGTCGTTACCTTCACGCTGACGTTGTTCAATCAGGGGCCGTTGGAGGCGACGGGCGTGGTGGTGACCGACCAACTGCCCGACGCATTGACGTTCGTCGGCGCGTCGCCCAGTTCGGTCTATGATCCGCAGACGGGGGCGTGGACGGTCGGCACGCTCGCGGCCGCGTCCAGCGTGACGCTGGAGATCGAGGCGGAAGGGGAGGTGCCCGCGACGTTTACCAACCGCGCAGAGGTGACCCAGTCCAGCCCGTTCGATCCGGACTCGACGCCCGGGAACGACTCCACCACGGAGGACGACGATGCCGAGGCGTCCGTTACCATCATCGCACCCGCCATCGAGGTCACGCCGGATATCCTGCGCTTCGGTGAGGTGGCCGTCGGCGCTACGGCGTCGGCCTCAGCCATCGTAACCAACACGGGCACGGCGACGCTTCAAGTCAACGCCTCGTCCATTGCAGGGCCGGACCGGACCAGCTTCAGCCTCGGGGCGGGAAAGACGCTGCCGCCTGTTCCGCCGGGCGAACAGTTCGAGATCCCCGTCACGTTCGCTCCCGCCGAGGGGGGAAATAAGGTGGCAACCCTCGTCATCGATTCCGAACTGGGGACATACACCGTAGGACTCCGGGGAACTGGGCTCGGGCCCGCCCTGGCCGCGGCGCCTGCCTCCGTCGACTTCGGGACGGTGACGCCGGACAGCCTCGTGGAGCGCACCGTGACGATCTCGAACGAAGGCACGTCGCCGCTCACGGTGACGAGCCTCCAGGTCGCGGGGGCAGATGCCACATTGTTCGCTGCCCCCAATGCTGACAGCGTAGGAGAGATTGCGCCCGGGTCGACCGCGGACGTGACCCTCCAGTTTCAAGCCAGCGAGGGAGGACGAAAGACGGCGACGCTGGAGATCGACAGTGACGGTGGCGCTGCGACGGTGGCGCTGCAGGCCAACGTGCTTACCAAGAGCATCGCTGTGAGTCCGGCCGCGCTCGACTTTGGCACGGTGGACCTGGGAAGCAGCGCCCAGGCTTCGCTGACGGTGCGTAACGACGGGCAGGCCCCCGTGAGCATCGACGGCTTCAGCGTGAGCGGACCCCATGCCGCCGACTTTACGGCCGCCGGTCCGACCGGTCCGCTGGCGCCGGGGGCGACCATCCCAGTTGCCGCTACCTTCACGCCCTCCGAGGAGGGCGCGCGGACGGCCACGCTCGTCATCTCGGTCGATCAAGAGGTGGTGGAGGTGGGGCTCAGCGGGACCGGCAACACGCCTGAGCCGGTCATCAGCGCCGAGGTGACGCCCGAAGCGATCGACTTCGGGGAGGTGCTCCTCGGCGAGAGCGCCTCGGGAGCCATTACGGTCGAGAATACGGGCACGGCCCCGCTCACCATCGACGGGGCGGGGGTCGAAGGCCCAGACGCGGCGGCCTTCGCGCTCGGGGAGGTGCCGGAGGATGTGCCGGTGGGCGCCAGCGCGACGATCTCGGTGACGTTCTCGGCGGACGCCTCAGGCACGCAGACGGCGGAGGCGGTAGTGGAGACGGCGGCCGGCACGTTCCGCGTAGGACTTCAGGCGCAGGTGCCGGCCCCGCCGAGTCTGACCGTAACGCCCACGACGCTCGATTTCGGCGACGTGTTCGTCGGTGGCAGCGCGGAGCAGACGGTGCAGTTGTCCAACCCGGGTGGAACGGCCGTGACGCTCAGCAGCGTCGCCGTGGCGGGCAGCGAGGCGTTCTCCGTCACCGGGGCGCCGGGCGAGATCGCGCCGGGCGGCTCGGAGTCGGCCACCGTCCGGTTTGCACCGACCGCCAGCGGCGCCCAGTCCGCTACGCTCCAGGTCGAGTCGCCGAGTGTCGAGAGCGCGTCGGTTACGCTGAACGGTACAGGCACGCGCCCGGAACTGTCCGTCAGCGTCACACCCGATCCGGCGCAGGCGGGGCAGCCCGTCACCGTGTCGGTCACCGCGCCGCCGGGCTTCACTCCGGGACAGGGGCAACTCTTTTATCGACCGGGCGGGGCATCGTCCTTCACGAGCGCACCACTCAGCGCGCAGGGGAATGGCTTCGGAGCCAGTGTGCCGGGATCGGCCGTCTCGGAGCGAGGGGTCGATTACTACCTCGAACTGGTCGACGGCCCGGTCACCGGGACATTTCCTACCGAGCAGGCTGACCAGGTACCCGCCCACCTGCGCGTTCGCCTGGAGGAACTGCCGACCCAGCGGTCGCTCGCAGCGCAGCGCTATGCCCTCGTGGCGCCCGCGCTCGTCCCGGATGCGCCGGGGCTAGACGCCGTGTTCGGGGATGATTACGGGCTGCCGTACGACCGGGCCGATTGGCGCGTCCTGCGCTGGAATCCGCAGCAGGAGGCCTACGACGAATTCCCGGACCTCCCGGGCTTCGAGCCGGGTCGGGCCTTCTGGCTCGTCACGTCGAGCGGGGCGCCGTACGACATCGGGCCAGGGCTCTCTATCGACGCGTCCGTCCCGTCGCCCGCCGCCGCGCGCTCCACGGGCACGGCCAGCGCGCAACAGGTGACGCTGGCGCCGGGCTGGAACATGATCGGCGGATTATTCCCGTTCCCTGTCGCCTGGGCCGACGTCGACGCGCCGTCCGGCGTGCGGGCGCCGCAGGCCTGGGACGCTGCGTCCGAGACGTTCGTGGCGGATCAGACGGTGCTGGCGCGCGAACGCGGCTACTTCGTGCTGAACACCGCCTCGCAACCGGCGACGCTCACGGTGCCGCCCATCGCGGCGCCTCAGGCCTCCAAAACGGAGCCGACGCCCCCGTGGGCCGCCGCCGAGTACGCCCTGCAACTCGTCGCCCGCATGCCCGCACACGCCCTCATCGACCGCAGCAACGTGGTGGGCCTTGCCGCGGGGGCGCAGGAAGGATGGGACGCGCTGGACGCCGGAGAGCCGCCGCCCGTGGGCGATCACGTCCGCCTCAGCATCGTAACGTCGGCAGCAGCGTCGCCCTCCGAGCGGCTCGCGGCCAGCCTGAAGCCCATGACCGGCGAGGGGCAGCAGTGGGATCTGGAACTGAGCGCCGCCCTTCCGTCCGCTCCGTACGCGCTTCGGAAGGAGGTCACGCTGCAACTCGTCGAGCATGGACGACGCCCGCAGGACTTCCAGGTGTATGTGCTGGACCTGGACCGGGGCGTACCGCTGCTCACGAACGCGCCTGCTGGACATGAAACGGTGACGCTGACGCTGTCCGGCGAGCGGCCCCTGGCCCGGCTGCGGGTGCTGATCGGCACCGAGCAGTTTGCCGAGGCGCGCAACGACGGCATCGCGCTGGAGGCGACGGAGACGCTGCTCGAACCGGCCTATCCCAACCCGTTCAATCCAGAAACTGTCATCGGCTATCGGTTGCGCGAGCCTGCCGACGTCGTGCTGGAGATTTACGACGCACTCGGCCGGCGCGTGCGGCAGCTGGTAGCGGGGGAGCAGGCTGCCGGGCGCCACGAGGTCGTCTGGGACGCCCGCGACGACCGGGGCCGCACCGTGGCGAGTGGCATCTACTTCTGCCGCATGCAGGCGGGCGACTATGTGGCGACGCGCACCCTCACCCTCGTCCGATAGCGCCATGAACCGCTCATCCATCGCATCCTTGCACGTTCATCTCCGCGCTACCATGATGCCCCGACGCACGTTGCCCCTGGTCGCCATCGGTCTGCTCCTCGCGTTGCTGGGGAGTGGCGTGGTGGCTCCTTCCGCGCACGCCCAGGTCGACGCCGACGCGATCAACCTGACGAGCCAGCGCGTCCCGGCGCGCATCACCATCGAGGGCACCTACCAGTGGTATGAGGACGAGGGGCAGGCCATCAGCCAGTGGGCGACGCCGCTCAACGTCTTCGTCCCGATCACGCGGGGCTGGTCGCTGGGCCTCGCCGCGAGCCGGGCAGACGTCACCGGCGATGCGCTCGAAGGCCTCGCCGGCTTCGACGACGTGCAGGTGGCGACGACCTACGCGACGGAGATCGGCGCCTCCAGCCTCGTCGCCAGCGTGGCGGCCAATCTGCCGAGCGGCAAGCAGCGCCTGACGCTGGACGAGTTTCAGACCTCGGTCGTGTTGAGCCAGAACTACTTCGGCTTCCGCGTGGCCGGCTTCGGGCAGGGCTTCAACGTGGCGCCGAGCCTGACGTGGGCCGTGCCCGTCGGGGACCGCGTGGTGGTGGGGGCCGGGCTCGTCTACCAGTGGCGCGGTGCGTACGAACCTCTCGACGTGCTGGAAGGGCAGTACCAGCCCGGCGCCGAGGCAGGCGGCATCGTCGGGGTCGAACTGCGCGTCGGCCCGACGTTCACGCTGTCTGCCGACGTGGCGCACACCCGCTACGGGACGGACCAGCAGGTCGATCTCGGGGCGGGACGGGACGACGTGGATCTCCTCGAACTCGGCGCCCGGTCGTCGGCCCGGCTGCAGGCTCGCTCCTATGGCGGAAGCAGCGAGTTACGGATCGACGTGCGGGCCGATTACTACGCGGAGAGCACGAATCCGCAGACGGGCGACACGCAGCAGACGTTGCCGTCACAGCTCGTTGGGCAGGTGCGGTACGAGACGGGCCTCTCACGCATCGTGCGCGGATGGGGGCTCCTCGGCGCGCGGTATTACGAGGCCGTCGACGGCTTCCAGGCCGTCCTGCTGGACCGGGCGCTCCCCCGGGAGGAAAAGCTCATCGTCGATCTCGGACTCGGGGCGGCGGTCCGTCTGGGCGGGGGATTGCGCATACATGGACGAGGCATTTACAGCCTGGGGGATCTGGATGGCATCGAAGCCAGCCTCGGGCTCACGAAGTCGTTGTAGCTGGTTCGACGACCTTCACGAGGTACGCGGGGAAAATTGCTCCGACGATGGACACTTCGTGAAGGAAATTGTACACTGTCCCGATGGAGGTTCTGCCTTCCTCCGCGCTCCCCACGCTCCCACTCTTTCCGCTTAGCCGCGCCCGCCGCTCATGCCCGTTTTTCAGATCGTGAGACGCACCTGGACGCTGCTCCTCGTGCTTTTGCTTGGGGCGTCGTTTTCTGTTCAGACGGCGTCGGGACAGCAGGCCATTGAGGTATCGGTCACTGTAGATGGCGTATCGAAGGTGCAACAAAATCTGGTCGACTTTGGCCAGGTAGTGGCGGGGGAAAGCCTGACTGGCACTGTAACGCTTACCAATCCTCCCGATAATACCTCAGACGTCGTCATCGATTTTGCGGTCATTGAAGGGGAAATCTCAGATTTCTCCGTTGAGATCGTTCCAAGTGGTGGAGTTCGCTTAGCTCCCGGTGAATCTTATTTTTCTGATGTCACATTCAGTCCTAGTTTTTTAGGAGTGCAGGAGGACATCCTCCGGTATGACGGTTTCTTTGTACAAACGGAGGATAGCTTTGAGATTTTTTTTGACCTGATCGGTGAGGGCGTGATCGATCTCCAAGCAAGTCCATTTCAGCCCATCGTTGTTGGAGAGAGCCAGACCAGAACTTTTATTCTTACGAATACATCTCTGGAACCAGGAGATGATGTGTTAATCGACTTGGCTGAAGTAGAAGGAGGTTCAGATTTCACCGTTGAACCTATTCCGGATGGAGGAATCCTTCTTGCTCCTGGAGAGGAGTATCTGTCTGATGTAACATTCTCCCCAACTCAGGTTGGGACACTGAATGATATTTTGCGGTATGAATATGTCATTCTCGACACTGAGACTAGAACCCAGATTTTTTTCGACCTTACTGGTGAGGGGGTTGAACCGCAGAACCCGATTCTGGACGTCTCTCCGCTCCAGATCGACTTCCCGGACACGGACGTCGGCCAGACGGCCGTAGCGCCAGTGACGATCACCAACCTCGGGAATGC
>JAAAOL010000406.1 GCA_009908885.1 Bacteroidota bacterium
CCTCGCGTTCGCCCATCCTGCACGCCAAATACCTCACCGTGGATGGTGGCTTCAGCGTCGTCGGGTCCTACAACGTGGACCGCTACGGGAGCAAGCACAACCTGGAGATCGGCGTGTTGATCGAGAGTCCGACGACCGCCCATGAGCTGGAGCGGACGTTCGCCTTCCACCTGGATCGGTCCGACGTCGTGACGCTCGCCGCGTGGCAGGATCGCCCGCGGTGGCAGCGCCTGTACGAATGGCTCCTGTTTCTGGGCGCCAGCGTGTAATCCGCTGTTGGCTGGGCGGTATCCGAACCGCTGAAATCGTGGTGCATGATGCGTAGTGTGGGGGTTGATACCAACGCCGGTTCATCCGTTGTGGTATGGCAGCTTTGCTTGAGAATACTTGAGAAAACATCCCCCTGGCACTCCGCTGCGCTCCGTGCCTTCCCCCTTCGCGAAGGGGGATCCGAGGGGGATGGGCCTCTGGTCAAGGGCTTGCTGAAACGACAACGCTACATGCGGATTTGGTGTGACGCTGCTGATACTTCCGCTCTTGAATTACACGCAACACGAAACGCGCAATTCGGCGTGAGACATCCGAAATCCCGACATTACCAGTCTGAGTACACGCCGGGATGCGCCCAGCGTGGACGGCACGGCGCTCCCACAAACCACGAAGCCCCCGATCCACAATGGACCGAGGGCTCCGCATAGCAAGACGCCGAGGGCCAGACGACGCCTTACCAGGATTTGACCTTGCGCAAGGCACGTGCCAACCGATATCACAGCCGGGTGAGCCGGACACTCAGGCAAGGAGCGTTGCATCCTGCAACACCTCCGTCCGAAATCGATTCACTTCTCCTTCCTCACGCTCCGCAGGGCCTCGCATGGGCGACTTGGCACGCCCCTTGATATAAGAGTCATCGTCGTCGCGGCGCACCACCGCCCGCCGCACGCAATCCCACCGCGCATTCGGCGCTACGCATGTTGTCCTCGGTCATTGGGCCGCGGATTCCCCCACATGCCCCCGAATTGCCGGCGCGCACCAGGTCTGCCGATACATCGAGGGGGGACGGATCTGATGACGCGTCGGTAGTGCAGAGAGCCCCGCTGTCCATCCGGACAGGGGGGCTTTTCTGTTTCACCGGCCCGCGTCGCCTCTACGCGGCGTCGTTCTCCTCCATCTTGCGCATCACCCGGTAAACCGTCGAGCGCGCGACGCCCAAATGCGTCGCCGTCTTTTCGATGTTACCCTCGCAGACGTCGTAGGCGTGCTGCACGGCCAACTGCTTCAGGTCCTCCAGCGGCATGATGTCGTCCGGCGTCTGCACGTCTTGCACCTGTTCCGCTGGCGCCGCATCGGACGACTCCGCACGCGAGCCGACGTCGAGCAATAGGTCTTCGGGCATCAACTCGGGCGTCTCACTGATCAGCAGGGCCCGTTCGACGGCGCTCTTCAACTCGCGCACGTTGCCGGGCCACGCATAGTGCAGCATGTGGCGGCGTGTGGCGGCCGCAAAGGAGCGGTTTTCGAGATTATCGTGGCGGCGCAGATAGTCGCGGCGGAAGGATTCCGCGAGCAGCAGCACGTCCTGCCCCCGGTCGCGCAGCGGCGGCAGCTGGATGGGAAACTGGAAGAGGCGGTAGTACAGATCCTCCCGGAAGGTCCCCTCCTGCACCATGGCCGTGACGTTTTTGTTGGTGGCACTGATGATGCGGGCGTCGAACGTGATCGTCTCGTTGCCCCCCACCCGCGTGATCTCGCGGTTCTGGAGCGCCCGCAGCAGCTTGGCCTGCAGGTCCAGGTCTAGCTCGCCCACCTCATCTAGAAAGAGCGTGCCGCCGTCAGCCTGCTCGAAGGTCCCGATCTTGCGGGCATGCGCGCCGGTGAACGAGCCCTTCTCGTGGCCGAAGAACTCGCTCTCCATCAGCTCGCGCGGGATGGCGGCGCAGTTGACCACGACGAACGGACCGCGCTTGCGGGCGGAGTTCTGATGGATGGCTTTGGCGACGAGTTCTTTGCCGGTGCCGCTCTCGCCCATGATGGCGACGGTCAGGTCGCCCCGCAGGGTCTTCTGGATGAGCTTGAAGACGCGGCCCATCTCCGGACTCTCACCGACGATGCCGTCGAGGGCGTCGCGTGCTGGAAGCTGATTACGGAGGGTTTCCACCTCACGGGTGAGCGCCACCCGCTCGGCGATCCGTTCGGCCAGGGCCCGGATTTTTACCGTGTCGTCGCGCCCCTTCGTCACGTAGTCGTACGCGCCCAGGTTGATCGCCTCGATAGCCGTGTCGATATCGCGCTGCGCCGAGACGATCACGACCGGCAGGTGCGGGCGCTGCGCCCGGAGGGCTTTGAGCGTGGCGATGCCGCCCTGCCCCGGCATGACGAGATCGAGCAGAACGAGATCCGGCTCCCGGTCGAGCGCGTCGAGGGCTTCCTCGCCGGTCTCGAAGCGATGCACGTCCGCCTCGACGCTGCGGGTGAGTTGCAGGCGCAGCGTCGCAGCGTAGTCGGGGTCATCCTCGACGACGAAGACGCGAAGGGCAGCAGCAGCCATGCGACGGGCGGGCGGATGCGTTGAGATGGTCGATGCACGCCCATGGTACAAAATTGACGGCAGTCCTGCCTATCCTTCATGGAGCCCGAGACCAATCGGTCAGGAGGCGACGTCATGCACCGCAGCGGGCAGCTCGAACCAGAAGCAGGCTCCGCGCGGCTGGGCGTCGCGGTACCCGATGCTCCCGCCCCAGCCTTCGACGGTGATACGGCAGAAGTACAGGCCCAGGCCCGCCGCCCCGACAGCGTCATCGCCCTGCCTGAACTTGCGAAACAAGTGCGGCACCTGCGCGGGGGGCACGCCTGGCCCCGCATCGCGCACCTGGCAGGTGACGGTGTCGCCGTCGCGCTCCAGACGGACGGTCACCGTGCTGCCCACCGGGGCGTACCGCAGGGCATTATCGACCAGGTTGAACAGCACCCGCTCCAGCCGCCGCCGATCGCCCGCGACGCCCCAGCCGGAGGCATCCGGCGGGGCAGCGTCCAGATCGAGCCGCACGCCCCGCTCCCTGGCCGTCGGACGCAGCAAGGCGAGCGTTTCCGTGGCGGCGTCGTACAGGTCCGGTGCGCCCGTCGTCGCCTGCGTCGCCGCCATGTAGGCGTCTAGCAGCTCCTGCAGCATCCGCTGCGCCTTCTCGACCTGCCGCAGTCCCAGGTCGATCATCTCGGTCACGTCGCTCTCCATGTCCGCCTCAGCATGGTCCTCGCGCAAGAGCGAGAAACTGCTCCGGGCTCCGGCCAGCGGCGTCGACAGGTCGTGAATGAGGCAATGCAGCAACACCTCGCGCTGGTCGATCGACTGTTGCAGGGCGTAGTGCTCCAGGCTCAACTCGCGGCTCTGCTGCAGGACGCGCCGAAAGCGGTCCTGGTCGATGCGGGCGGGCTTGATCAGCAACAGCTCGCGCCCTTGCAACCGCAGCGTGAACGCCTCCAGGAGCAGCTCCTGTCCCTCCATCGACGTCTCGTTCCACGGGCCAGAGGCGTGAATCGGCCCGTCCTCCGGATCGGAGAAGGCCGCGTCCTCCTCCAGGAAATGCGCCAGAAACAGAAAGCGCGCTGGCAGGTCCACCGGCTGCCGCGTGGCGAGCGTCGGCCAGTGCGCCGTCAGCCAGTCCGGCGGCTGACCGAGCATCACATACTGCCCGTCGCCCTGCCGCTCGTAGGTCACGACGCCGAGCATCGAGAACAACGAAGCGGGCAACGAATCACGAGGCGTCGGCGACATGGCGGGATAGCACGGTCAGACGAGACGAGCAGCGAGGGTAGTAAAGGCATCGTCAACTCCCGTGCCCGTCTTGGCACTCGTGCGCAACACCGTCCAGCCCTGCTCCCCGAGGGTCGCCACCTGGTCCTCCGTGATCGTCCAGGCCTGCTCCAGGTCGGCCTTGTTCAGCAGCAGCAGATAGGGCACCGGGCCGAGGGCGTCCTGCGCCCGCTCGTGCAGGGCGTGCGCCTCGTCCAGCGTCTGGCGGCGCGTCCCATCGGCCACCAGCAGATAGCCCGACGCACCTCGCAAATACCGCGTTGAGACCGTCTGAAAGCGGTCCTCGCCGTAGATATCCCACACCAGCAGGTCTACCGTCGCCGCTCCGACCTCCACGGTTTTCTTGTCGATCTTGACGCCGATGGTGGTCAGGTACTTCTCCGAAAACGTCCCGTGGACGAAGCGCCGGATCAGGCTCGTCTTGCCCACGGCGGAAGCGCCCAGGAGACAAATTTTCTTCTGAAGCATAACCGGGTGGCGGATGCACCTGTCGAGGAGGACAGCGGCGGCGTGTAGCATTATACGATCCATCCGTTGCAGAATCATACACCCCGAGGCTGCGCGGCGCCAGAACCGCCGATTGTGCGCCAGAGACCGCCCCAGGGTTTCGGAACGGCTTTTGAAATCATCCTCTCCGGTACCCTATCCATCTCCGTATGCACGTCTCCCGTCGTTCTTCGCTTCGACACCCAGACCGATGACTTCAACCGCTGCCTGTCGGCGCCACGTCGTCACCCACCAGCACTCCCGGCGGGGGCGTCTACAGTCCTCCCGAACCCTTCCCACGCCCCGGGCTGATCGGCCCAGCGATGACCCCTCCGAGGCGACCCGCATCCTGATCCTGGCCCGCATGCCCAGCATGTCGATCCTGCTGCGCCTCCACCTGGAGTCCGAGCAGCACTTCCACTGTGAAGTCGCGACGAGCACAGCCCGAGCTCTGCGGCACCTGGACGAGCAGCCCTACGCGCTACTCATCGTGGATGAAGTGAGCCGGGCCGAAGACGCACTCGTCGGCCTCATGGAGGCGCTCGATCAGCTGCCCCCGGACCGGCGCCCGCGGACCCTGCTCAGCACCAACCGGGATCACCCCTCCGAGCACGCGTTCTTCCTCCAGTTGGGGTACGATTGCTGCCTCAGCAAGCCCTTCTCGAAGCGCGCGCTGCTCGACGCCGTGCGTGCCCTGATCGATACTTCGGCCTGACCCGTTGCGCCGGGCCCTTGTTTTCTACTAGATTGCAGCCTGCGCGATGCCTGGTAGAACGCACCGGACCTGGACTCATGAGCACGTCGAAGAAGACCAGCAAGAAGGACCAACAATCTGATCAGCCCGAAGCGTCGGAGGAGGCCCTGCCCGAAGGCGGCGAACTGGACCGCGTTCGCAACATCCTGTTCGGCGCCCAGAGCCGCGACTTCGAGCGACGCTTCGAGCGGCTCGAAGAGCACCTCGACCGGGAGATGACGGCGCTGAAGGACACGGTGAACCGCCGCCTGGATGCGCTGGAGACCTACGCCAAGGAGGAAGACGAGGCCCTGCGTAAGCGCCTCTCCACGGAACAGGAACAGCGGAAGGACGCCATCGACGAGCTGGCGGGCGACCTGAAGAAGCTGACGAAGACGGTCAAGGAGCACCGCAGCGAGCTGGAGGAGCAGTTGACCGAGAGCGAGAGCACGCTGCGGTCGCGCCTGCTGGATCAGTCCAAAGAGTTGTCGCAGGACCTCCAGACCAAGTACGAGGCCCTCCGCGAGCAGATCGAGGCGGCCTCCACCGAGCTGCGCGATGACAAGATGGACCGCCTCGCCCTCGCCGACCTGCTGGAGACGATGTCGATGCACCTTCGGGATGGCTTCGCCGCGTCCGAGGACGCCTAGCATCCGCTCGCCAGCCGCAGGCCTTGATCCACCGCGACCATGCCGGAGGGGCACAACGGACATACCACCGACCCCCCGAATCCGGAGCAGCCCTCGGCGCCTCGGACGGGGGCTGACGGTGCGGACGACCCTGACGAGGCGATGCGGGAGCTGCGGCGGCTGCTGCTGGCCCCGGAGCAGCGGGAGCTGGATGAGCTCCGCCGCCAACTCGACGCCCTGGACACCTCCCGGCCCGAGCGCGTGGCGCAGGTGCTGCCCGAGGCCGTCCTCCGCCGTACGCAGGAGGATGACCACCTGGCCGAGGCGCTCCGCCCCACCATCGAGAACACGCTGCAACGCTCCGTCGAGCGCAACCCGCAGACGCTCGCCGATGCCCTCTTCCCCGTCATCGGCCCGGCCATCCGCAAGAGCATCCGCGAGACGCTCAGCAGCATGCTCCAGACGATCAACCAGACGCTGGAGCATAGCCTCTCCCCGCGCAGCCTGCGCTGGCGCTTCGAGGCGTGGCGGACGGGGCAGCCCTTTGCCCAGATCGTGCTGCGCCATACGCTCCAGTACCGCGTCGAGCAGTTGTTTCTGATCGACCGCGAGACGGGGCTGCCGCTCGCGCACGTCATCAACGAAGATTTCTATGACGATCCGGTCGCCCCCCAGGACGCGGAGGGCGACCTCCAGGACAGCGCCCTGGTGACCAGCATGCTGACGGCCATCCAGGACTTCGTGGAGGACTCCTTCGGCGCGGACGAGACCGAGACGCTGGAGACGCTCCAGGTGGGCGACCTGACCGTCTGGATCGAGCCCGGACCGCACGCGCTGATCGCTGCCGTCATCCGCGGCATCCCGCCTGCCGACCTGCGCGAGGTGCTGCGCGACTTGAACGAGACGATCCACCTGCGCTTCCACGACGAGCTGGAGACTTACGAGGGCGACAGCGCCCCATTCGAGCAGGTGCAGCCGCTCCTCCGGACCGGGCTGCGCGAACAGTTCAAGGACGAGGGTCGGGCCCTCTCCCCCGCCTTCGGCCTCCTGCTCGCGATCGTGCTCGTGCTGCTGGGCCTCTGGCTGGTGCGCGGGCTGCAGGAGCGACACCGGTGGCATCGGTTCCTGCACCTCGTCGCCGACGAGCCAGGCCTCGTGGTGGTCGAGACCGAGCGGTCCTGGAGCACCCGCTCGCTCCAGGGCCTCCGCGACCCCCTCGCGACGCCTCCGGACACGCTCCTCCATCGGGCCGGCGTACCTCCGAAGAACGTGATCGCCCGGTGGACGCCGTACCAGGCGCTCGACCCTGCCATCGTCCTGCGGCGAGCCACGCGCCTGCTCGCCCCACCGCCGTCGGTCGACCTCCACCTGGAGGGCGAGACGCTGGTGGCCACCGGCCCTGCACCGGACGCATGGATCAGCACCGCCCGCGATCGCGCCCGGTTTGTGCCCGGCATCGCCGCCTTCAGCTACAGCGACCCCGTTTCCCAGCGCCTGGACGCCGCGGTGGAGGCCATGACGCAACGGACCCTTCGGTTCTTACCCGGGACCGCCCAGCTTCGCCCCGACCAGCAGGAAGCACTCCGCGCGCTCGACAGCACCGCCCAACACCTCCTCGGCATCGTCGAAGCGGCCGACAGTCCGGTGCGCCTCCAGGTCGTCGGTCATGCGAGCACGGAAGGGTCGTCGGCATTCAACGTGCGGATCAGCCAGGCCCGCGCTGACACAGTCCGCCAGCGCCTCATCGAACTGGGCTGGGCGCCGGATCGTCTCACGGCCCTCGGCACGGGCACGCCCCGCTTTCCGAGCGCCGATGCTACGGCCGAGGAGCGCGCGGCCAACCGCAGCGTGTCGTTTCAGATCGTTCGCGACACGACCGGCTCGTAGTCTCTGTTTTCGCTGTATATGTTCCCGTTCGCATGGACGACGCCTTCCTCGATACCCTCACACAGGTTTTTCCATTCCTTCGCACGTCATCGACGCTGCGGGAGGCCCTCCGGGCTGAAGGCGTTCCCGCGAGGCTTTCGCCGGAGCACTTCATCTGCCTCGAAGGGGATCGGTGCCAGATGCTGCCGCTCGTGCTCGACGGCACGGCCCGCGTCTACAAGACCGGGGAGACGGGACGCGAGGTTACCCTCTACCGCATCGCTCCGGGCGAGACGTGCATCCTGACGGCCTCCTGCATCCTGAGCGACCTGCCATTTCCCGCCTTCGCCACGACCGAGACGTCGCTGGAGGCCTGCCTCGTCCCGGCGCCCACCTTCCACCGGTGGGTCGGACAGCACGACGCCTGGCGAAACTTCACGTTCGACCTGC
>JAAAOL010000420.1 GCA_009908885.1 Bacteroidota bacterium
AGGTGGAAGCGGCCCGGCGCTATGCCGAGGCCGAGCAGCGCCGGGTGGCAGAGACACAGGCGGCGGTCGCCTTTCAGGCGCGGCAGGCCTTCTGGGCGCTGCACCAGGCCGAGGCGGTGCGGGCGGTCGCGGAGCAGGCCGTGACGCAGATGGCGACGCAGCTCACCGACGCCGAAAACCGCCGCGACGCGGGCATGGCGACGGAGAGCGACGTGCTGGCCCTGCGCGCCCGCCTGGCCGAGGTGCGGCTGGACCGCATCGACGCCGAGAATGCCGTCCGCCTGGCGCGGCTGACGCTGAACTCCGTGCTCGGGCGCCCGCTCGACGCGCCGGTAGAGCCCGAGGCCGAGGTGGACGTGACGCCGGAGGTGCCGTCGGCAGACGCCATCATCGAACGGACGCTGGACGCCCGGCCCCAGCTGGACGCCCTGCGCGCCCAGGTCGAGGCGCTGGACGCCGAGGTGGACGTGGCCCGTGCGGGCTGGTACCCGCAGGTGGCACTCACGGGCGAGTATCTGTACGCCAACCCGAGCCCGTACGACTTCTTGCAGGAGGATCGCTTCCTCGGGACGTGGGAGGCGGGCGTCCGCGTGTCGATGGATCTGTGGACGTGGGGCCGCACCCGGGCGCAGACCGGCGAGGCCAAGGCGCGGCTCCGGCAGGCCGAGGCGCTGCTGGCCGCCGCGCGCGACTCCGTCCGCCTGGACGTGACGCGGAGCGTGCTCGACGTGGAGCGCGCCGTCGAGGCTGTGCAGGCCGCCACGGCGAGCGTCCAGGAGGCTGAGGCCGCCTATGCCGCCATGCAGAATCGCTATGAACAGGGGCTCGCCCTGACGGCGGAGCTGCTCAGCGCCGAGGTCGCCTACCGCCGGGCAGAGACCCGCCTCGCCCGGGCCCAGGCTGACTACGCCATCGCACGCGCAGGGCTGTGGCGGGCCCAGGGACGTACCGGTCCGGGGGCCTTTCGCCAGGAACGTGACGGACGGTGATGGAGATGCACGACGCCAACGGAGACACGAGACGGACGGCACCAAACGGCGCGCCGGAGGACCGCGAGAACGTCTTCGAGGTGCGCGGGCTGACGAAGGTCTATGACATGGGCGAGGTGCAGGTGCACGCCCTGCGCGGCGTCGACCTGGACCTGTACGACAGCGAACTGGTGGTGCTACTCGGCGCCTCGGGCAGCGGCAAGTCGACCCTGCTCAACATCCTGGGCGGGCTGGACACGGCCACCGACGGCAGCGTGCGCTACGAGGGCTGGGACCTGACGCGCGCCACCGAGCGCGAGCTGACGCGGTACCGGCGGCACCACGTCGGCTTCATCTTTCAGTTCTACAACCTGATCCCCAGCCTCACCGCCCGCGAGAACGTGGCCATCGTCACCGAGATCGCCGACGACCCGATGACGCCGGATGAAGCGCTGGAGGTCGTCGGGCTGGGCGACCGGAGCGACCACTTTCCCGCGCAGCTCTCCGGCGGGCAGCAGCAGCGCGTCGCCATCGCCCGCGCCATCGCCAAGCGGCCCGCCGTGCTGCTGTGCGACGAGCCCACCGGCGCGCTCGACTCCGAGACGGGCATCATCGTCCTCGACGCGCTCGACCGCGTCAACCGCGAGCTGGGCACCACGACCGTCGTCATCACGCACAACGTGGAGCAGTCCAAGATTGCCGAGCGGGTGATCTACCTGCGGGACGGCCAGGTCGAAACGGTCAAGGTCAACGAACACCGCAAAGCCCCGAAGGAACTGGAATGGTAACCGATCCGCTATGCAGGTCTTTTTGCGCTGACCCTTCGCTGAATGGTATGAGCATCCCCCTTTCCCTCACTGCGTTCGGGTGTTTCCCCCTTCCCGAAGGGGGAAATGGCGCGCCAGCGACAAAGGGGGATGTCTGTGCATGCCTTGTATCGCGGGTAAAGACGGAATCCTGCACATGCTGCTAGCCGCCCTCAACGCGCTCGACCGCAAGGTGCTGCGCAATCTCTGGGAGATGCGTGGCCAGGTCATCGCCATCGCGCTCGTCATGCTGAGCGGGGTGGCGACCTTCGTGATGGCACTCAGCACCATCGACTCGCTGGAGCAGACGCGCGAGCGCTACTACCAGGACTATCGCTTCGCCGAGGTGTTCGCCCCGCTCGTGCGGGCCCCGGAGCGCGTGGCCGAGCAGATCCGCGAGATCCCCGGCGTCAGCCAGGTGCAGACGCGCGTCACGGCGCTGGTCAACCTGTCGGTGCCGGGCTACACGGAGCCAGTGAGCGGCCAGCTGCTCTCGATCCCGGACGACGGGCGGCCCGCGCTGAACCAGCTCTACCTGGAGGAAGGCCGTCGCCTCACGCCGGGACGCGACGACGAGGTCATCCTCAGCGACATCTTCGCCGAGGCGCAGGACCTGCAGCCGGGCGACTCGATCAGCGCCGTCATCAACGGGCGGCGCAAGCAGCTCACCGTCGTGGGCGTGGCGCTCTCGCCCGAGTACATCTTCCAGATCAAGCCCGGGGCCCTGCTGCCCGCACCCGAGCGCTTCGGCATCCTGTGGATGGGGCGGACGCCGCTGGGCACGGCGCAGGACATGGAGGGCGCCTTCAACAACGTGACGCTCACCCTGGCGCCCGGCGCGGACGAAGACGCCGTGATCGACCGGCTGGACGCGCTCCTGGCCCCGTACGGCGGGCAGAGCGCGCACGGACGCGATCTGCAACCGTCGCACAACTACCTGAGCGAAGAGCTGCGCCAGCTGCGCGGCACGGCCACGGTCATCCCGACCATCTTCCTGGCGGTGGCGGCCTTCCTGCTCAACATCGTCATCAGCCGCCTGATCAACACGCAGCGCACCCAGATCGCGGCGATGAAGGCCTTCGGCTACAGCAACGTGGCCGTCGGCGTGCACTACCTGAAGCTGGTGCTCGTTATCGTCGTGATCGGGTCCATCGTCGGGAGCGTCGTGGGCGTCTGGATGGGCATTGAGCTGGGCGAGCTGTACCTCACGTTCTACCGCTTTCCGTACCTGGACTACGTGCTGGAGCCGTCGGTCCTGGCGATCGCGCTGCTCGTCTCCGCCGGGGCCGCGCTGGCCGGGACGCTCTATGCCATTCGCAAGGCCGTGACGCTCCCGCCCGCCGTGGCGATGCGTCCGGCGCCGCCCGCCCTCTACCGCGAGACGCTGGTGGAGCGGCTGGGCCTGAAGCGGTGGTTCTCGCAGCCCACGCGCATGATCGTCCGCCAGCTGCAGCGCCGCCCGACGAAGGCGCTGCTGACGGTCGTCGGCGTGGCGGCGGCCAGCGCCATTCTGGTGCTGGGCCAGTTCTCCGGCGACTCCATCGACTACATGCTCCAGATCCAGTTCGACCGGGCCCAGCGGGAGGACCTGACCGTCTCGTTCACGGACCCGGCGTCGGCGCAGGCGCTCTACGAGGTGCAGGGGCTGCGCGGCGTGACCTACGGCGAGCCTTTCCGGTCCGTGCCGGTACGTCTCCGCAACGGGCACCGCACCCACCGCACCGCCATCCAGGGGCTGCCCTCTGAAGCCCGCCTGCACCGCATCCTCGACGAAAATCAGGAGCCCATCACGATCCCGCCGGAGGGCATGCTGCTGACGGACTACCTGGCCGAGCTGCTGGACGTGCAGCCGGGCGACGAACTCACCGCCGAGGTGCTGGAGGGGCGGCGGCCCGAGCGCACGGTGGCGGTCGCCGGGCTGGTGAAGGAATACACCGGCGTCTCGGCGTACATGACGGTGGACGGCGTCAACCGGCTGATGCAGGAGGGGCACCTCATCTCGGGCCTCTACCTCGCCGCCGACGCGCGGTACCGGCAGGAGATCCTGCAGTCGCTGCAGGAGCGCCCCCGCGTGGCCGACGTGACCGCGCAGGAGGACGCCGTGGCCTCGTTCATCGAGTCGTGGGCCGAGACGATCCTCACCTTCACGTTCATCATCACGCTGCTGGCGGGCATCATCGCGTTCGGCGTCGTCTACAACAGCGCCCGCATCTCGCTCTCGGAGCGCAGCCGCGAGCTGGCGAGCCTCCGCGTGCTGGGCTTCACGCGTGGCGAGATTTCGTACATCCTGCTGGGCGAGCTGGCGATCCTGACGCTCATCGCGGTTCCGTTGGGGCTGGTGGCCGGGTGGCTGGGCAGCGCGGGCGTGGCCGAGGCGATGGCGACCGAGATGTTTCGGATCCCCGTCGTCATCGACCGCAGCACGTTTGCCCTCGCCGCGCTCGCCGTGCTCGTCGCCGCCGCCATCTCGGGCCTCATCGTGCGCCGCCGCCTCGACCACCTCGATCTCATCGACGTTCTCAAAACCCGCGAATAACAGATGTCTACGACCTGGCGCAAACGCATCATCTGGGGCGGCATCGGGCTGGCCGTCGTGCTGCTGCTCGTCTACGGCTTCTGGCCGGAAGCGATGACGGTGCAGGTGGCCGAGGTCCAGTCGGGCGCTCTGGAAGTGACCATCGAAGAGCAGGGCGAGACGCAGCTGCGCAACCGGTACGTCGTCTCGGCGCCCGTCGCGGCCTACCTGCGGCGGGTGGACCACGAGCCGGGCGACACGGTGGCCGAGGGGCAGGTGCTGGCCCGCCTGGAGCCGCCGCGTTCGACGCCGCTGGATCCCCGCACTCGCGCTGAGGCTCGCGCCCGCGTACAGGCCGCCGAGGCCCAGCTGGAGCGCGCCCGCGAAGAGGTGCAGGCGGCCCGGTCGCGCGCCGACTATGCGGAGGCGCAGCGGCAGCGGCTGGAGCGGCTGCGCGAGCAGGGCTCGGCGACGGAGCAGATGCTGGATCAGGCCACCACCGAGGCGCAGCAGGCCCGCGCGGCCCGGCAGGCGGCCGAGGCGGCCGTCACGGCGGCGCGGTACGAGGTGCAGGCCGCCGAGGCGATGCTGGCCTACGCGACGGGGGAAGATGGTGCGGACAGCGATGTCATCGTGCTGCGGGCGCCCGTCGCCGGACGGGTGCTGGCGGTGCACCGGGAGAGCGCCGGGCTCGTCCAGGCCGGGCAGCCGCTGCTCGACGTGGGCGATCCGTCGGCGCTGGAGGTGCGGGTGGACGTGCTCTCGACCGACGCCGTGCGCATTCCGGAAGGCACGCCCGTCCGGCTGGAGCGCTGGGGCGGCGCAGAGACGCTCGACGGCGTGGTGCGGCGCGTCGAGCCGGTGGCCTTCACCGAGGTGTCATCGCTCGGGGTGGAGCAGCAGCGCGTACCGGTGATCGTCGACCTGACGGCCCCCCCGGCGGACCGGCCCGCGCTCGGCGCGGGCTACCGCGTCGTGGCGTCGTTCGTCGTGTGGAGCGGGACCGACGTGCTCCAGGTCCCGGCGAGCGCGCTCTTTCGCACCGCCGACGGGTGGGCCACCTTCGTGGTCGACGGCGGGCGGGCGCAGCAGCGAAGCGTAGAGGTCGGCCATCGCACGGGCCTCACCGCCCAGGTGCTCGACGGGCTGGCGGCGGGCGACCGGGTCATCACGCATCCCAGCAGCGACCTCACCGACGGGGCGCGCGTGACGACGGAATAGCGAGTGTCGATGTCCGATTTGTGATTTGCGAGTAGTGGGGCTCGGCCATCCTCCTTCGAGCCTCGTCCCTTCCCGCTGTTGCATCTCCGTCGGAATGCGCTATTTTGCAACGGTGCTTGTTTGACGAACCCCAGGATTATGGAAGACCCCAACGGACGACGCGACTTCGTACGAAAAGCCATGCTCGGCGCTGCGGGCGGCGCGACGGTGCTGGCCGGATGCGGCGGTGGCCCGGCGGACAGCGGCGAGGGCGCGAACGTGCAGACGCGCCCCACCGTGCGCTGGCGCCTCGCCTCCAGCTTCTCCCGCTCGCTCGACACCATCTACGGCGTGGCCGAGGTCATGGCCGAGCGCCTCAGCGAGCTGACGGATGGCAAGTTTCAGATCCGCGCCTATCCCGGCGGCGAGCTGGTGCCCGCCTTCGAGGTGCTGGAGGCCGTCCAGAAAGGCACCGCGCAGATGGGCCACTCGGCCAGCTACTACTTCATCGGCAAGAACCCGGCGCTGGCCTTCGACGCCACCGTGCCGTTCGGCCTCACGGCGCGCCAGTACTGGGCCTGGGTCTACCACGGCGGCGGCCTCGACCTGCTGCGCGAGCTGTTCGCCGACTTCAACATCATCAACTTCCCGGGCGGCAACACGGGCGCGCAGATGGGCGGCTGGTTCACCGATCCGATCAGCGGCCTCGGCGACCTGCGCGGGCTCCGCATGCGCATTCCGGGCCTCGGCGGGCGCGTCATGGACGAGCTGGGCGTGACGGTCCAGCAGATCCCCGGCGGCGAGATCTACCCGTCGCTCGAACGCGGCGCCATCGACGCGGCGGAGTGGGTCGGGCCGTACGACGACGAAAAGCTCGGCTTCCACCAGATCGCCAAGAACTACTACTATCCCGGCTGGTGGGAGCCTGGGCCCGCGCTCAGCTTCTACGTCAACCGCGACGCGTGGGACCAGCTGCCGACGGCCTACCAGCAGGCGCTGGAGGTGGCCTGTCACGAAGCCGGGGCGCTCATGCTGGCCAGCTACGACGCCAAGAACCCGGCCGCCCTCCAGCGGCTCCTGGACCAGGGCGTGCAGGTGCGCAAGTTCCCCGACGACATCATGCAGGCCGCTTCCGAGGCCACCACGGCCATGCTGGAGGCGGACGCCAGCGATCCGGCCTACCGCAAGATCTACGACGCCTACAAGCAGTGGCGGGCCGACTCCTACCGCTGGTTCGGCCTCGCGGAGCAGGCCTACGCCGACTTCGCCTACGACAACATCCTCACCTAAGTGAAATCAATCAAGAACATTAGCGACCCACCCCTCACGGTCTCGCCTGGGTCCTCTCCTTCCGCGAAGGAGAGAAAGAGAGGATGTCCGTTCACAGGTCGCCTCAGCAATGCACATCCCTCTTGTTCTCCCTTCTGGAAGGGAGAGACGCTGGCCCTGGCGTTGAGGCGAGCAGCACCGACGTGCTAATCAGCTTTCATGGATCTACATAGGCGCTTCTCCTACCCCGCTATGCCCGAGCGCATCCGCAACATCTGCGTCTACTGCTCCTCCAGCAACGCCATCGATGGGACCTATTTCGATGTGGCCGAGGAGGCCGGACGGCTGCTCGGGGCGGGCGGCTATACGCTCGTCTACGGCGGCGGCAGCGTCGGGCTGATGGGGGCGCTCGCCCGGTCCGTGCACGAGCACGGCGGGCAGGTGCTGGGCGTCATCCCGGAGGCGCTCAAGGCGCGCGAGGGCGTGGCCTACGAGATCGCCGACCGCCTCGTCACGACGCCGACGATGCAGAAGCGCAAGGCGGTCATGTACCAGCACGCCGAGGCGTTCATGGTGCTGCCCGGCGGCTTCGGGACGCTGGAGGAATTTCTGGAGGTGCTGACGCTCAAGCAACTCGGCTACCACCGCCGCGCTATCGCCGTCGTCAACACGGACGGCTTCTACGATCCGCTCCTCGACCTCTTCGAGCACTTCTACGACGAGCGCTTCGCCCCGGAGACGCACCGCGCGCTCTACCACCTCGCCGACACCCCCGAGGCGGCGCTGCACCACATCGAGGCGTACGGGGATGCATAAAGCGTAGTGCGTGGTATGCAGCTTCCCCCGCCGGGGTAGAGACGCCTCGTCGAGACGTACGTGTTTAGCGGGCCATCGCGGTTGTAGAGACGTGTCGCCGACGCGTCTCTACGGAACGCCAGGGCGCCTTCGATCGATAGGAGTCATCTCCCACCGTTCAGAAGTCCTTCCAGGAAGGTGTCAGGGACGGTTGGACGCTAAACAGATACCCGAGGCGCCTCTACGGACTGCCGAAATTGGTCAGCCTACGCCACCACTTCCAGGTCGGCCATCACCGCATCGAGCGCAGCGTCGAGGTCGCGGATCAGGTCGGCGGGATCTTCCAGGCCGATAGACAGGC
>JAAAOL010000214.1 GCA_009908885.1 Bacteroidota bacterium
AAGCCGTCGAAAACGTGGCCGCCGAGTACCGCCCGTACCGCGACCTCGGCCTGAACGACGCCCTGACGGACGGGTGAGGTTGGTCTTTCAGGTCGGAAGGTTTTCAGGCCGGAAGTTCTTCAGGTCGGCGAGGTCCCGACGGAAGCCCTGACCTGCAACCCGAAACCCGCAACCCGAAACCCGCAACCCACAACCCCCAGTCCCATGGTCCGCAAGATCACGTCGCCGACGGCGATTCCCGTGCCGGGGGGCAAGCAGATCGAGGAGCACGTGGGCCGGGTCCACACGGGCACGACGTCGCTCAGCGTGGCGCACATGGTGGCGCCGCCGGGCTGGGGGGAGCCGTTTCAGCAGCCGACGTTCGACGAGGTGACGATCGTGGTGCGTGGGACGATGCGCGTGGAGCACGACGAGGGTGTGATGGACGTCGGGCCGGGCGAGACGGTGCTGGTGGAGGCGGGCGAGCGCATCCGCTACAGCAATCCGTTCGGTGACGCGGCCGAGTACTGGGCCGTCTGCGCGCCCGCGTTCAGTCCGGAGGCTGCCCGGCGCGAGGAGACGTAGCCCGTTCGGCGGCTGGAAACCCACCGGCGCGGCGGTCGGTATGGCAGCGCAGTGCGCATCGCCGTCTCTGCATCGGTCGCTCATCCGTCCGCCCATTTCATCGAGGTGCCATCCCGTGCGAGGAGTTGTCCGTTCGTTCCTGTGTTGCTGCTGGGGCTGTCTGCTGGTCGTGCTGTGCGGCGTGGTCCAGCCCGCGGAAGCGCAGGAGGCGCCGCGCGAGCACGGTGTAGAAAGCAGCGGATGGTGGCACACGCTCCGGGCCGCCGACTACGACGCGCGCACGGTAGTGCCGGCCCCTGCCGCCTTCGGCAAGCGCAGCGGCGCGCAGACGGCAGAGATCGTCGTCACCTACAACAACTTTCCGGAGGCCGCCCGCCGCGCGTTCGAGCTGGCCGTGGCCCTCTGGGAGACGCACGTCGACTCGCCGGTGCCCATCCGCATCCAGGCCAGCTGGGAGCCGCTGCAGCCGGGCGTCCTCGGCTCGACCGGACCCGCCCTCTTCGCCAACTTCCAGGGGACGCCGCGGCAGGACACGTGGTACGCGGCGGCGCTGGCCGACGCGCTGGCCGGCGCCGAACTGGGCAGTCCCGCCGAGCCGGACCTCTTCACCTTCTTCAACAGCGAGCTGTCGACCTGGCACTTCCGCGAAGATCTGGACGGCGGGACGCCCGACGGACGCTTCGACTTCACCACCGTCGTCTTTCACGAGATCGCGCACGGGCTCGGCTTCACCGGGTCGTTCGAGGTGGACGACGGCGACCCCGACTTCGACGAATGCCCGGGCCCGGTGGGCAACGGCTGCTGGGGCATCGCGACCAATGACGGCCGCCTCTTCCCGTTCGTCTTCGACCGCTTCGCCGAGGACGCCGACGAGGTGGCGCTGCTGAACGAGCAGGTCTATCCGAATCCGTCCGTGGCGCTGGCGGAGGTGCTGCAGGGCGAGGCCGTGTTCTTCGATGGGCAGTCGGTGCGTACGGTCTCAGGCGACGTGCCGGTGGATCTCTACGCGCCGGACAACTTCGAGCCGGGCTCCAGCTTCTCCCACCTCGACGAAGAGCAGTTCCCGCCGGGCAATCCCAACTCGCTCATGACGCCGTTCCTGGCGCGGTCCGAGACCATCTTCTCGCCCGGCCCGATTACGTGCGCGCTCTTTCAAGACATCGGCTGGCCGCTGGGGCCGGACTGCCTCGGCGAGCTGGGCAGCGGGCTCGTCGCCTTCACGGCGGATCGGCAGGCGGGCGATGCGGTGCTCCAGTGGACGGCCGTCGGCACGGAGGAGATCGCTCGCTTCATCGTCGAGCAGCGCTTCTTCGACGCGCCATTCGTTCCGGTCGACAGCGTGCAGGCGACGGGGGCAGGCTCGCAGGACTTCACGTTTCGCCTCGCCGATCTCGCGCCCGGGCGCTACACGTTCCGGCTCATCCCGGTGCGCGTCGACGGGACGCGGTCGCTGGGGCCGCAGCAGAGCGTATTCATCCCGCTCGACCGGCCGTTCGTCCTCTCGGAGGTCTACCCGAATCCGGTGCAGCGGGACGCCCAGCTGACGCTCCAGGTGAGCACGACGCAGCGGGTCCGCGCGGCGCTCTACGACGTGCAGGGCCGCCGCGTGGCCGGACTGGCCGACCGCATCCTGCAGGCCCGCGACCTCCTGCGCCTTCGCCTCGACGCGGCCCCGCTCAGCAGTGGCATCTACGTCGTCCGCATCCTCGGCGACGACTTCGCCGAGACGCGCACGGTGGTCGTGGTGAAGTAGAGGTACCTCGGCGAGGCGCCTCTGTCAGGAAATTGCTTAAAATCTTCATCTATCCACCGATTCTACTGATACACCTGCTTGCGCGGCGGGCGCTTGCGTTTCAACTGGTTGCGGGGAGATGAAATGTGCTGGAAATGGACCGTACCTCGTATCGGACGATGTGCGAGTCGGTGGCTAGTCCTGCTGTTGTGCCTTCCGATGGCCACGCAGGTCATGGCCCAGGCCGATGTGCAGCTCACCGTGCCGGACGATGCCATTGTGCAGGCGGCGTTGGCGGATGTGTTCGGTCCCGAGCACGCGGCCAAAGATGCCAGGACGAAAGCGGGACCGCTGGCACACATCGACTTCAACCTGACGCTGCTCTATCACGAATATGCAGCCTTCGAGGCGGCGGGGAAGGCCGGACCTTTTACATCGACCAACGCGCTGGCTCGGCTTCGGGACGGACGGGTGCTGGTCGATGCCTCCGGCGATGATGGCCCAGCCCTCCTGCGCGCCCTGGAAGCGCTGGGGCTCACGCGGGGCGAGCAGTACCGAACCGTCGTCTCGGGCTATCTGCCCATCGACAAGATTCCGGATGCCGCCCGGCTCGGGAGCCTGACGACGCTGCGCATGTCGGCCTTCACGCGTGGTGTCGGGGCGACGACGACCCAGGCCGATGAAGCCATGGAGTCGGATGAGGCGCGCTCCAACTTCAGCGTCGATGGCAGCGGCACGAAAGGGTGTGCGATGTCTGACTCGTACGATGCGCTGGGGGGCGCCTCGGGGGACGTATCCACCGGGGATTTACCCGGCGCCGGAAATCCCCTAGGCAATACGACGCCCGTGGACGTGGTGCAGGATGACCTCTCGTCGGGAAACGTCGACGAAGGCCGGGCCATGCTGCAGATCATCCATGACGTGGCCCCGGGCGCCGCACTGGGATTCCATACGGCCTTCGGGGGCCAGGCCGTCTTTGCACAGGGCATTACGGACCTCGTCAATGCGGGGTGCGGCATGATCGTGGATGACATCCTGTACTTCGCCGAGCCTGCTTTTCAAGACGGTGTCATTGCTCAGGCGGCCGATGCTGCGTTCAGCAGTGGAGTGAGCTACTTTTCCTCGGCGGGCAATAGCGCGCAGCAATCCTACCACGACGCGTACGCAGACTCTGGAGTAAATATTTCTGGCTATGGTCGGGGAACCGTTCCGACGCACGGGTTCGACGGAGGAGGGGATTGGGTCCAGCAGATCACGATTCCTGAGGGTACCTCGGTCATCTTTACCTTGCAGTGGGACGATCCTTTTGCGTCTACTTGTTCTGGGTGTCCCGGCCCGGACACGGATCTTGACTTTTTGCTGTTAGACGATCCCCCGACCACCGTTCTGGCAGGCGCTGCGACGGACAACATTGCTGGCGGGGATGCCGTCGAGGTTTTTCAATACGATAATCCTTCTGGTTCAGGGACGACGTTTAATCTGGCCATCGGCAAGTTCACAGGGCCAGATCCTGGCCGCTTGCAATATTTCTATACGAGCAGTGCCGTCTCCATTGATGAGTACGCCACGGACAGCCCCACGTCCTACGGCCATGCGAACGCAGCGGGGGCAGAAGCTGTCGGGGCGTCGGCCTGGTTCAACACGCCTGCCTTCGGGGTGAGCCCGCCCGTGATCAACGGCTTCTCGTCGGTGGGCGGGGTGCCCATTCTCTTCGACACGAACGGCAACCGGCTGGGCAGTCCGGAGACGCGCCTCAAGCCGGGTATCACGGGGCCCGATGGTGGCAACAACACGTTCTTTGGGAGCGATAGTGGCGCTGATGCGGATGCGTTTCCCAACTTCTTCGGCACGTCCGCGTCGGCGCCGGCCTGCGGGGCGCTCGCGCTGCTGTACTACGAATTGCTGGGCAATCCGGGGCCGCAGACGATCTATGACAACATGCGAGCGTCCGCCATCGACATGGACAACCCATACACCGGCGGGTTCGACACGGGTCACGACTTCGCCACTGGCTTCGGCCTCTGCAACGCCCCGGCGCTGCTCCCCGTCGAACTCACCGCCTTCGACGCCGTGGCCGACGGCGAGGCGGTGACGCTCCGGTGGGAGACGGCCAGCGAGACGAACAACGCGGGCTTCGAGGTGCAGCGTCTGAGCATGAGAGAGCCGGAGAACGGGAGCGAGGGGGACGAGGGAGCGTGGCAGGCGCTCGGCTTCGTCGAGGGGCACGGCACCACGGCGGAGCCGCAACGCTACGTGTACCAGGTGGGCGACCTCGCGCCGGGCACGCACACGTTTCGCCTCCGCCAGGTCGACTTCGACGGGACGTTCGAGTACAGCCCAGAGGTGGAGGTGGCCGTCGAGATGGCGGCAGCGTATCGGCTCACCCCGGCGCATCCGAATCCGTTCAACCCGACGACGCAGTTCTCCGTGGCAGTGCAGCGGGCGCAGCACGTGCGTATCGACGTGTACGACGTGACGGGCCGCCGCGTGCGCACGCTCTTCGACGGTCGGCTGGCGGCGCAACAGACCCGCACGGTGGTCTTCGACGGCGACGCGCTGCCGAGCGGGGTGTACTACCTGCGCGCTCGGGGCCAGACGTTCTCGGCCACCGAGGCGGTCGTGCGGACGCAGTGAGCAACCGCGCCCACGGCTGGCCTCTCCCAGGCTGCGCTAGGCCGCGTCGTCGGCGGCATCCTCGGCGGTTTCCGCTGTGGCTTCGCCGTTCTCGGGGAGCGCCTCGGCCGTCGCTTCGGCGTCGGTCTCCGTCTCTTCCTCGTCGTCCTCCCGAATCACGCGCGTCACGTCGGCGATGGCGTCGCCCTTCTTCAGGTTGATGACGCGCACGCCCTGCGTGTTGCGGCCCATCGTCGAGATGCCGTCCACGTGAGTGCGGATCATGATGCCATTCTCGGTGACGATCATGAGGTCGTCCTCGTTCTCGACGCCCTTGATCGCCACGAGGGGGCCGGTGCGGCGCGTCGTCTTCATGGTGATGACGCCCTTGCCGCCGCGGTTTTGGACGGAGTAGCTGCGGTCGCTGCTGTCCTCGTTGAGCGGCGTGCGTTTGCCATAGCCGTTGGCGCTGACGGAGAGGATGCACTTGTCTTCCTCGTCGCCGATGACGACCATCCCGACGACGTGCTCGCCCTCGTCCAGGTTGATGCCGCGCACGCCCCGGGTGTTGCGGCCCATGGCGCGTACGCCCCCCTGGTCCACGTCTTCGTGGAAACGGATGGCGCGTCCGCCGGACGAGGCCATCATGACGTGGGTGTTGCCGTCGGTGAGGTGCGCTTCCAGCAGCTGGTCCCCCTCGACGACGTCGATGGCGATGATGCCGTCCACGCGGGGGCGGCTGAAGGCCTCCAGCACCGTCTTCTTGACGAGGCCGTGGCGCGTGGCCATCACGATGTAGTGCGTGTTCAGGAACGCCTCGTCCTCGAACTGCTCCTTGCGGACGTTGATGACGGCGCGGATGCGGTCGTCCGGCGCGATCTGGATCAGGTTGCGGATGGAGCGCCCCTTGGCGGTGCGGCTGCCCTCGGGGATTTCGAAGACGCGCAGCCAGTAGCACTGGCCGTGATCGGTGAAGAAGAGCAGGTAGTCGTGGTTGCGCGAGACGAACAGGTGCTCCAGGAAGTCGTCGTCCCGCAGGCCGCCGCCGCGCATCCCGACGCCGCCGCGCCCCTGCTGGCGGTACTCGCTGACGGGCGTGCGCTTGATGAGGCCCTGGTGCGAGACGGTGACCACCACCTGCTCGTCCTCGATCAGGTCCTCGATGATGATGTCGCCGCCGCCGGAGTAGTCGATCTCGGTACGGCGCTCGTCGGCGAACTTGTCCTTGATTTCCAGCAGCTCTTCCTTAATGATCTCCATCCGGAGGGGCTCGCTGTCCAGGATGCTGCTGAGCCGCTCGATCTCCTGGATCACGTCGCGGTATTCGCTTTCGATCTTGTCGCGCTCCAGCCCCGTCAGGCGGCTCAGGCGCAGGGCCAGGATGGCGTCGGCCTGGGCCTCGGAGAGCGAGAACAGGGCGTCGTCGCCCGCGGGCAGGCCGAGGCGCTCGCGCTGTTCGGGCGTCAGGCTGGGCGGGAAGACGCCCGCCATCAGGTTCTGCCGGGCCGCGTCCGTGTCGTCGCTGTTGCGGATGATGGAGATGACCGCGTCGAGGTGGTCGAGCGCGATGGTCAGCCCCTCCAGGATGTGGGCCCGCTCCTCGGCCTTCCGCAGCAGGTACTCCGTGCGGCGAATGACGACCTCGTGCCGGTGGGCGATGTAGTGGCGGAGAGCGTCCTTCAGGTTGATGACGCGCGGGCGCCCGTCCACCAGCGCCACCATGTTGACGCCGAAGGTCTGCTGGAGGCGCGAGTACTTGTAGATCTGGTTTTTGACGACCAGCGGCAGCGCGTCGCGCTTCAGCTCGATGACGATGCGCATGCCGTCGCGGTCGCTCTCGTCGCGCAGGTCGCTGATGCCTTCGATCCGCTCCTGCCGCACCCGCTCGGCGATGCGTTCGATCTCGGTGCTCTTGTTGACCTGGTACGGGATCTCCGTGACGACGAGCGCGAGGCGGCCCGGACGGATCTCCTCCTCGTGCATCTTGGCCCGCATGACCACGCGCCCGCGCCCGGTCAGGTAGGCCTGTTGCACGCCGCCGTGGCCGTAGATGATGCCGCCGGTGGGGAAGTCCGGCCCCGGAATGTGCTCGATCAACTCCTTGATCTCGATGTCCGGGTTGTCGATGGTGGCGATGGTCGCGTCGATGACCTCGCCCAGGTTGTGGGGCGGAATCTTCGTCGCCATGCCCACCGCGATGCCGTCGCCGCCGTTGACCAGCAGGTTCGGGAACGCCGCCGGGAGGACGGTCGGCTCCGTCATCGAGCCGTCGAAGTTCTCCTGATAGTCGACCGTCTCCTTGTCGATGTCGCGCAGCAACTCCTCGGCCAGCTTCGTCATGCGGGCCTCGGTGTAGCGCATGGCCGCCGCGCTGTCGCCATCGACCGAGCCGAAGTTGCCCTGGCCGTCGACGAGCGGGTAGCGCATCGAGAAGTCCTGCGCCAGGCGGACCATCGTGTCGTAGACCGCCGAGTCGCCGTGCGGGTGGTACTTGCCGAGCACCTCGCCGACGATGCGGGCGCTCTTCTTGTACGAGGCGCTGGCGGACAGGCCGAGTTCGCTCATGCCGTAGAGCACGCGGCGGTGGACGGGCTTGAGGCCGTCGCGCACGTCGGGCAGGGCGCGGCTCACGATCACCGACATCGAATAGTCGATGTATGAGGACTTCATCTCGTCCTCAATGTTGATCGGGATAATGCGGGGATTCGTGGGCTCCATGCGGAAAGGGGGTCAGTCGTGGGGCTAGTCGAAGAGGGGAGACGTAAACAAGTCGAATTGTAGTATCACAGCAACATAGCCGATTCCAGGTTTAAAAGCGAATCGACATTCGTTATAAATGAATCATATACAGTGGGTTAACGGAATTTTGAAGCTGCCGGGAAATATCAGGAGGTGTCGGGGTCTTGAGTGTGCTGACAGAAGTGACGAGCAACTGGATATGAGCCGCAACTGTGTACGCCCGGA
>JAAAOL010000440.1 GCA_009908885.1 Bacteroidota bacterium
GTCGGAGGTCAGAGGTCGAAGGTCGGAGGTCGAAAGGTCGAGAGGCGAAGGTCGAGGGTCAGAGGTCGAGGGTCAGAGGTCGAGGGTCGAAGGTCGGAGGTCGAAAGGTCGAGGGGCGAAGGTCGAGGGGCGCAGGTCGGAGGTCAGAGGTCGAGGGTCGAGAAGGGTGAACCACCAACCAAGAACCACCAACCAAGAACCACCAACCAAGAACCACCAACCAAGAACCACCAACCAAGAACCAACAAACCAGACAACCAAAAAGGCCCGAGCCTCACAGGGAAGCCCGGGCCTGAAGGTTGGGGTGGCGGAGGGTTAATTCAAGTCGATGCCGGCGCAGTCCGCCGCTTCCTGCACTTTCTCATCCGGCTGCTGCGTCTGGACGTAGGCCTGGAAGAGCGCCTGGCAGATGCCGGTGGCGTCGTCCCCTTCGGCTTCCGCCTGGGCGCGCGCTCGTTCGAGCTGCGGAATGGCATCAGCAAAGAGCTGACGGCGCTGCTCGGCCAACTCCTCCATCTCCGCCTGGAGTTCCTCTTCCTCATCGGCGGACAGTTCCTCGCGGTTCGCCCGCAGCGAGTCGTCCATCGCGTTGATCCGCTCGTTGACGTCGACGGCTTTGTTCACGTACGCGGCGCCGAGGTTGTACTGCGCGCTCCCGTACTCCGGGTCGAGTTCGACGGCCTTCTTGAGCTGCTCGATGGCGTCGTCGTATCGCTCGGACTCCAGCAGGAGGGAGCCGTAGTTATAGCGATAGAGCTTGTTGTCGGGGTCGGCCTCGACCTGTGCCTGGTACTCATCCATCGCCCGGTCCATCTGACCGCTGGAGACGTAGGCGTTCAAGAGCTGCGCGGCGATGTCCTCGTTGTCCGGGTACAGCTGGCGGGCATTCTCTAGCACCTCGATGACCTTCTCGTACTGCTCCGTCGTGCGGTACAGGTCGGCGAGGATGACGTAGGTGTCGGCGGCGTTGTCGCCCATGTCGACGGCCTGCTGCATCGGCGCGATGGCCGCTTCCGCCTCGCCCGCGTTGATCAGCGCGTAGGCCTGGTTAGCATGCGCGCCCGCGAGGGTCGAGTCGGCCATAGAGGCTTCCTGGCCGAGCGTGGCGGCATTACCGAAGTAGGCGGCGGCCTCGGAAAAGACGGTGTCGTCCTCCTGGCCGCGGTTGAAGGCCTGGATGCCCCGGTCGAACTCATTGGCGAAGGCGAGTTGGAGGCGGTTGTTGATGTCGCCTGCCAGTTCCGGGTTGATTTCGGCGGCCTGGCTGTAGGCCTCCATCATATCCTGGAGCAGCTGCGTGTGCTCCTCGGGGTCGGGCGTCTCGAAGGCCATCTGCTGCAGCACCTGGCCCTTCAGTTCGAGCGCTTCGGCGTTCTGGGGGTTCTTCTCCAGGGCCGTCTCCAGGTTCTCCAGCGCGCGATCGTAATCCTTGTTGCGGAGGTCGAGTTTGGCGCCTTCCACGTTCGGATCGCTGGAACAACCGTTCGCACCCATGAGGAGCAGCCCGCCCAGCAGGATGGCCACAAAGAAGGGGAGTCGTTTCATGTCAAGGGTCTAGGGTAGGTCGAGAAGGTGGGAAAACCGTGCATTTTCGCGGCACGAGCGGTACAAACTACGTTCCGAGCACGGAACGCACAAGGGAGCACCAGGGATTCGCACGGGATTCAGGAAGGGCGGAACACCGTCCCGAAAAGCGCTTTTGCCTATCCGCCCTTCTGATCCTCCCGGGCCGCTCTCCACTTCCATCATCATTAAGCCCCTCGCCCATGGACGTTCCCGAGTCGCACCCGCCTGAGGTCCCGGCTGCTGGCGGACTCCAGGCCCTCCTCGCCCAGATCGTCGACTATGCCGGGCTGTTTCCGCCCGCCGGCCTGCCGCTGGACGAGGCCCTGCCCAACTACGCCCGCTACCGCCGCTCGCCCGACGCCTGGATGCTGGCCCGCTTCGTCATCCCGAGAGGGCGCCTGGAAGACCTGGCCGCCCACCGCGACGTGATCGCCAGCGATCCACCCTTCGTCTTTTCCGTTCTCGGAACGGGGGGCGATGATGACGACGCGTTCCTCGACGCGCTGACGGACGACGTGGCCACGATCGAGGCGTTTCATGCAGAGCACCGTGGACTCGTACGGGCCGACGTGATGGAGGTGCGCCTGCCGCCCTCGCTGCTCGGTGCCGGGGCGGACGACGTGACCGCCTTCCTGGAGGCCGTGGACGAGCGCGTGGCCGACCTCGGGCTCACGGTGTTCTTCGAGGTGCCGCTCGACGACGACCTGCGCACCACTGCGCCGCCGCTGCTGCACGCGATGGCCGCCTTCAACCGGGTGCGCGACGACGTGTCGGTCGGCTTCAAGATGCGGACGGGCGGGCTCGACCCCGACGCGATCCCCTCGGCGGAGCACGTGGCCGCGGCGGTCCTGGCCTGCCGCGATGCGGGCGTTGCCTTCAAGGCGACCGCCGGGCTGCACCATCCGGTGCGGCACGTCGACGAGACGCTGGGTGTCCCGATGCACGGCTTCTTCAACCTGTTCGGCGGGGCGGCACTGGCCGTCGTGCACGACCTGGACGCCGCGGCGCTCGTCGCGATTCTGGAGGACGACGATCCCGACCACTTCCGCTTCACCGGGTACGACGTGGCCTGGCAGGACCTCAGCGCCCCGGCCGATGCCGTCGCCCGCACCCGCGAGACGCTCGCGACCTCGTTCGGCAGTTGCAGCTTCGACGAGCCGCGCGACGACCTGCGCACGCTCGGCCTACTCTAGCGATTTGCGATTTTCGATTTTGGGGTTTCGATTGGGGAGGCGCCCGTGCCGTGCTGCTGTCGTGATCCGTGGCGCGTGATGCGTGCGAGTTCGCCCCGGGTCGGGACGAGCAGTACTCCAACTATGTAGCGCCCCGTTCACGACGTGCCGCACGTACGAGGCAGATCGCCTCGCTATCTCAACGACCCGTGCAGCCCTACAACCCGAAACCCACAACCTGCAACGCGCAACCCACAACCCATAACGCGTCACCTCGTCCCTCGCACATCGACCCTCGACCTTCACCCGTATGCCTGACGCCACGAACGATCCCGCCCTCACGAGCTTCGTCGACGTTCCCGACGGTTCCCACTTTCCCATCCAGAACATCCCGTTCGGCATCTTCCGGCCGACGTCCGGTGCCGCTCCTCGCGTGGGCACCGCCATCGGCGATCAGGTGCTCGACCTGTCCGTGCTGGAGGAGCAGCGCCTGTTCGAGCACAAGACGATCCGCGAGCGACGCCCGTTCTCGCGGCCTTCGCTGAATGGCTTCATGCAGCTCGGGCGGCCCGTCTGGAAAGCGGTGCGCGAGCGCATCCAGCACCTGCTCCGCGCCGACACGCCGACGCTGCGGGACGACAACGACCTGCGCGCCCGGGCCCTCCACCCGCAGTCGCGCGTCGAGATGGTGCTTCCGGCGGAGATCGGCGACTACACCGACTTCTACTCGTCCAAGGAGCATGCGACCAACATCGGCACCATGTTTCGGGGGAAGGAGAACGCCCTCATGCCGAACTGGACGCACCTGCCCGTCGGCTACCACGGGCGTGCTTCGTCGGTCATCGTGAGCGGCCACGACGTGCGGCGGCCCTGCGGGCAGACCAAGCCAGACGACGACGCGCCGCCGCAGTACGGTCCGAGCCGCCTGCTAGACTTCGAACTGGAGATGGGCTTCTTCGTCGGCCCCGGCAACGACCTGGGCGATCCCATCCCGATCGACGAGGCGGAGGAGCACATCTTCGGGCTCGTCCTCGTCAACGACTGGAGCGCGCGCGACATTCAGAAGTGGGAGTACGTGCCGCTCGGGCCGTTCCTGGGTAAGAGCTTCGCTACCACCATCTCGCCGTGGATCGTCACGCTGGAGGCGCTCGCACCGTTTCGGGCGGAGGGGCCGCCGCAGGATCCGGAGCCGCTGCCGTACCTCGGGCGCAGCGGACCCGGCGCCTTCGACATCGACCTGGAGGTCGGCCTGCAGGCCGAGGGGATGGACGCGCCGCAGACCATCTGCCGGTCCAACTTCAGATACCTCTACTGGACGATGGCGCAGCAGCTGGCCCATCACACCGTCAACGGCTGCAACGTGCGCCCCGGCGACCTGATGGCGTCCGGCACCATTAGCGGCCCGACCGAGGACAGCTACGGCAGCCTGCTGGAGCTGACGTGGCGCGGCACCCAGCCCATCGAGCTACCTGGCGGCGCCTCGCGCACCTTCATCGAGGACGGCGACCAGGTCGTCATGACCGGCTCCGCGGCGGGTGACGGCTACCGGATCGGCTTCGGCGAGGCCCGCGCGCAGGTCGTGCCCGCGCCATGCTGACCGGCGGCGGTAGGTGCCAAGGTTGCAGGACGAGGCGGCGCCCCGCGGCCCGCTCCTGTCAATCTGTGCGCAGTCGATTTGACACTTTTTCACGGCACTCCGCCAGTTTTGCAAACGGAGGGCGGCGGCCTTGCCGAATTGGCAAACGAGAGGGCCTGGCACATGCCTTGTGACTGTAGATGGGTGAATTGCGACGCTGGCAACAGCGACACGCCCTCACCCACATTCTTACATTCACAAAGCCCCAATACAGCCATGACGAACCTGATTCGCTTCTCCCCCAGCTCCGAGATGCGCCGCCTGCAGCGCGAGATCGACACGATCTTCGACAACTTCTTCCCGACGCGCTACGAAGGTGAGAACAGCGGCGAGACGACCGCCTGGACGCCCCGCGTGGACCTCGCAGAGACGGACGACGCTTACTTCATCCACGCCGACGTGCCGGGCCTGGGTAAGGACAACATTGAGATCAACTACCAGGACGGCACCCTGACGGTGCGCGGCGAGCGTACCTTCGACGAGACGAGCGAGAACCGTAAGTTCGTCCGCGTCGAGCGCTCCTACGGTCGTTTCTACCGCGCTTTCACGTTGCCGAAGTCGGTCAACGAGAGCGACATCCAGGCGACGTTCGAGAACGGCGTCCTGACGATCGAGGTGCCGAAGGCCGAGGAGACGAAGCCGCGCCGCATCGAGATCTCCTAAGCCGTTTCGACGTGTAGATACTGGCAGTCACTGCCCGTGACTCCACTGCCCCGGCCGGGTCCTCCGGTCGGGGCTTTGCGTTTGTGTGGACCCAGGATGGGTCGGCCGTGAAGGGGAGAAGAAGATGGAGGGCACTTCCCGAGGATACGGTGGATCTTCCGCCGCGCAGGTTGCATATTAGGACCGCCGCAGTGGTGCGGCATGCCCCCTTTCTCGTTGTTGTTCACCTCATCGCATGTCGTATGACTGTGTGGTTGCGGATCGTATGTCTGGCCAGCGTGCTCATCGTGGGCTGCGCGTCGACCGAGGAGCAGGCCGCGTCCGACGATGACGGCGCCCTCCCGATGGATCAGCTCCAGCAGATGGCCGCCGAGCGGTACGGGGCGGAAGCGGCGGTCGACGTGCTTCCGAATGCGCCGGAGAGCTACGTTCTGGTCCGGCAGCAGCGCCCCGAGACGCCCGAGCAGCCCGTCGCGCTGACGAGCTACTTCGTCTATGCCGTCGCGGGCGACACGGTCTCCGCCGAGGAGCGTGGCCTGCCCGGCACCGTGGCCTGGGCCGACTCCCACCACGTCCGCGTGCGTCTGACGCCGGGCACCGTCGGCGTGCAGGGCGAGGCGCCGCCGCCGTACCTGGTCGACGTGCGCACCGGCCAGCGCCAGGCCGAGGACAGCGACGGCCTCGACTGACCAAATGCCCCCCAGCCACGCCTACTTCCACCATCAACAGTATCGATCCCATGAAACGGGTCCTTAGTATCGTAACACTGTTCGTCCTCCTGATCGCTGCGGCACTCCTGGTCTGGAACAGGCCTTCCGAGCCGCTGAACGCGACAGAGGCAGCACCGTCGGAAGTAGAGTTGCCCGGGCAGACGCCCGAAGAGATGTACCGGGCCGAGCAAGCCCGTAAGGCCGAGCGCAAGATGGCTACGCCCCGGGCTGATGGGCCGGATCAGATCGCGCAATACCACCAGCAGATTCGCACACGGCTGGATGCGCCGGCGCTGCGCTACGGGGCCAACTACCGGATCCGGGCGCTGCAGGCGGCGCGAGAGCTGGGCGCCCAGAAGACGGCGCGCTGGGCCACCCGGCAGCTCGACTGGGAAGAGCGCGGGCCGGCCAACGTGAGCGGACGGACGCGCGGCCTCATCATCGACGTGCGGGACCCCTCGGGCGACACCTGGTACGCCGGATCCGTGGGCGGCGGCGTCTGGAAGACGACCGATGCGGGACGCACCTGGGTCAATCTGACCCCGGACCTGCCCAACCTGGCGACCGTCACCGTCGTCCAGTGCGAGGCCCAGCCGGAGGTGTTCTACGTGGGCACGGGCGAGGGCTTCTTCAACACAGATGCCGTGGCAGGCTCGGGCATCTGGAAGTCGACCGACGGCGGCGCGACGTGGCAGCAACTGGAGGCCACCGTGGGCGATGACGCCTTCCGGGCCGTCAACCGGCTCGTCGTCGATCCCGAAGACCCGGATCTGGTCGTGGCCGGGACCAACACGGGCATCTACCGCACGAGCGACGGCGGGGCGACCTGGCAGATGGTGAACGGCGGCGGGGGCGGGCGCGTGCAGCAGATCGTCGCCGACCCGAACGATTTCAACATCCTGTATGCCACGGCCAACCGCGTCGGCATCTACAAGTCGACCGACGCGGGGCAGACCTGGACGCGCGTCTTCAACTGGGGCCAGCAGTACGACAGCAGCACGAACGGCGGGCGTATGGAGATGGCCGTCAGCCCATCCTCGCCCAACCGCCTGTACGTCGGCGTGGAAGTCTTTCCGGATGCAGATCTGTTCCTCTCCGACGACAAAGGCGGCTCCTGGGTCGAGGTGGAGGAGCAAAACGGGGCGGCGCCCAACTGGCTCGGCGGGCAGGGCTGGTACGATCACACCATCGCCGTGCATCCGTTCGATAAGAACATCGTCTACGTGGGCGGCATCGACGTGTGGCAGATCGACATCACCGGCTCGGTTGCCTCGCCGCGGCGCACCACCTTTCGCCTGACCGATGCCTATGGCGCGACGGGCGGGGCTGTGCCCACCATCCATCCCGACCATCACAACCTGCGCATCCTGACGGGCGTGGACGGGCCGGGCACCTTCCGCCTGCTCAACGCGAACGACGGCGGCGTGGCCCACTCCGACGACGAAGGGCAGACGTGGACCGAGACGGTCGAGTACGCGGGCGGCTACAACACGACGCAATTCTACGGGGCCGACAAGCGACCGGGGGCGGACGAATACATCGGCGGGATGCAGGACAACGGCACGTGGCGTTCGCCGAGCGGCGCTGAGGCCGGCCCGAGCACGCCCTGGCTCCGCCAGCTGGGCGGCGACGGCTTCATGGTGGCCTGGCACGCCGAAAACACGCAGAAGATCATCGGGGGCAGCCAGTTCAACGGCCTGCAGCGCACCACCAACGGCGGGCTCTCGTGGGAGAATGCCACGGTCGGGCTGGGCGACGTGGGCGGCGACGGCGGCGGGAAGTTCATCACCACCATCGCCAAGTCGCAGAGCGATCCGGAGCTCCTCTTCACGACGGGCAACACCGGCGTCTGGCGGTCCGACGACTTCGGCGCGTCCTGGCGCCTGGCCGCGATGGACGAGACCGACGCCTGGTTCACCAGCACGGGCCGCATCCCCGCTGAGATCTCCATCGCTGACCCACAGATCGTGTGGGCGGGCGCGGCCATGTCGAACCAGTACCGGCTGTTCGTCTCCGAGGACGGCGGCCTCCGCTTCCGGCCCGTCGAGCGGCCTGACGGTCTCGCGGCGCCGATCACCGGCCTCGCCACGCATCCGACCGATCCGGCTACC